>JAHEDB010000481.1 GCA_024641465.1 Chromatiales bacterium
AAATGTTTTCCCTGGTGTTGAGCCTGAACGGCACGCTATCTGGTGAACACGGTGTCGGCCTGGAAAAAATGGATTTTATCGATCGCGAGATCGACCCAGTCACGCTTGAACTGATGCGAAGGATAAAAAATCAGTTTGATCCCAACGGCATTCTGAATCCGGGCAAGATGTTGCCCCCGGCCTGAACTCAGGCCGATAACAGGTTTTCATATCGCGCCGCATCCTCACGGCTGAAGCAACACGCGATGACACGCTCAAAACGCGACTCAAACTCCCGCATCACCCGCACCGCGATCACGGCCGCCTGACCCTTTGGATAACCATAGACACCGGTACTGATACCGGGAAAGGCGATGGTCCTGATAGCGTTCTGTAATGCGAGTTCAAAACATCGTCGGTAGCAGCTTTCCAGCAGAGTCGGCTCACCCTGCCCACCGCCATGCCAGACCGGTCCGACCGTATGGATCACATATCGCGCGTGTAGCCTGAAGCCAGGGGTGATCTTGGCATCACCTGTCGCGCAACCATTTAACGCCCGGCAGGCCTCAAGTAATTGCGGACCAGAAGCCCGATGTATGGCGCCATCAACACCACCTCCGCCGAGCAGGCCATTGTTGGCGGCATTGACGATGGCATCGACGTCCAGCTGTGTGATATCGCCGTGAACAACCTCGATCATGAGGGAAGGGATCTATTTGACTAGTTTGAGGCTGGGTTTTTTCGGCTTGTTGCCACTGCTAGCCTTGCTATCGTCATCACCGCCATCGTTCTCCGACTCATTGAAGACCATACCCTGGCCGTTTTCCTTGGCATAGATGGCCATCACCGCGCTGACAGGAAAACTGACATTGGTCGGGCTGCCGGAGAAACGGGCACTGAAGATGATCGCGTCATTGCCCAGTTCCAGGCTGGAGACGGCGCGGGGGGCGATATTGAGGACAATCTTGCCGTTATCGATGTATTGCACCGGTACGTGGACATCGTCATTACGGGCATTAACCAGCACATAGGGTGTCATGTCATTGTCGACAATCCACTCATATATGGCGCGCAACAGATAGGGCTGGCTGGGTAACATCGGGTTCACCGGGGTATTTCTCTAGCTATGTTTTAACAAAAATCGGCAGGAAATCACAGTATGAATGCCAAGTTTTACTGGAATTATTTGCCGGTAAATGACAACGGCCCGATGTTCCGGGCCGTCTCAAAACTACCAAATGGGCCGGGCTCAGGCGCTCTGGCGCAGTTCCCGTTCACCCTCGGTCAGACTGGCCTGAAAGGAGCCGCGCTTGAACATGCGTTCAGCGTAATTAATCAGGGGCTTGGCCACGGCCGGCAGTTCGATGCCGAACTGGGGCAGACGCCACAACATAGGCGCCAGGGCCGCATCCATCAGGGTAAACTCATCGCTCATAAAGAAGGGTTTTTGATCAAAGATTGGCGAGGCCCCGACCAGGCTGTCGCGCAATTCCTTGCGGGCCGACTCAACCTCTTTACCCCCGGCCAGAATAGTATCCACCATCTTGTACCAGTCCCGCTCAATACGGTGCAGCATCAGGCGGTTACGCGCCCGGGAAACAGGATCCACCGGCATCAAAGGCGGATGAGGGAAACGCTCATCCAGGTATTCGACGATCACCCGATAGTCATACAACACCAGATCCCGGTCCACCAGAGTCGGGACCTGATTGTAGGGATTGAGATCCCGCAAATCTTCCGGTGGGTTGTTAAGATCAATGTTGACGGCTTCGTAACTGATGCCCTTTTCCGCCAGGACAATGCGTGCGATATGACAATACGGACACATATCTGAAGAAAAAAGCGTCATAGCCAGTCGTCTGTTCGTCACTTGCGCCATATTTATTCACCCTGCCTGATATACTTCTTGAGACGAGCAAGGGGGACGAATCCCCCTTGATCAATGTTACATACTCTGGAAATTCACACCCGAATCAATGCACGTCTTTCCAGAACTCTTTCTTCATTGCATACGACACAAAGAAGAAAATCACCAGGAACAACATCACCCACACACCGATGGTCTTGCGTTCCAGCAGAGCCGGCTCACCCATGTACACCATGTAGTTCACCAGGTCGCGCATGGCATTATCATACTCGACCTTGCTCATCTTGCCGGGGACAACGGTTTCATAACCGACGATCACCTGATGGCCCTCGTGTTTTTCATAGACGGGCTTCTTCAGGCCTTCCAGTTCCCACAGTACATGCGGCATGCCGACACTGGGGAAACGCTGGTTGTTGACACCCCATGGACGGGATTCATCAATGTAGAAGTTCCGCAGATACGTGTACAGCCAGTCGGCGCCACGGGCACGGGCGACCACGGACAGATCCGGGATCTTGGTGCCAAACCACTGTTTGGCATCATTGCTGCGCATGGCCACTTCCATCAGGCCACCGATCTTGGTGGGTTCACCCTCGGGCTTTTTGGCATAGTCGGCGGTGAAGATCAGGTTCTTTTCCACCTGCTCATTGCTCAAGCCCAGATCCAGGCCTAAACGGTTATAACGCATGGCCCTGGCGCTGTGGCAGCTCAGGCAGTAGTTGACGAACA
>JAHEDB010000482.1 GCA_024641465.1 Chromatiales bacterium
TCAAGGATGGCGCTGGCCAGGTCGTGTGAGTTTCGCGCCAGGTCATCGACCGACACTATCCCGGCCAGTTTATCCTGCTTGTCCAGCACGGCGATGCGGTGAATGCGATGGCTGGCCATCAGGTTGGCGACATCGTCGATCTCCTGGTCGGCACAACAGGTCGCAACGTCCTTGGTCATGATCTCGCTGACACGGGTCATGACGGCATCGCGGCCATTGGCCGTAACCTTGCAGCAAACATCCCGATCAGTGATCATGCCGACCACCTTGTCGCCTTCCAGTACCGGCAATGTGCCGACATGCTTGTCGTGCATCAGGCGGGCTGCATCCTTGACCGAGGTATTGGGACTGACGAATTGCACGTCCCGTTGCATAATGTCACAGATATTCATGGTGGTTCTCCTCAAGTCTATTTTAAAAAGTGAATGTTTTGACACTCCCTTCTCAATGGATCGCTCCGGCGGCCTCCAGGACGGCACCGGCCAGTTCGTGCGAGCCACGCGCCAGGTCATCGACACTCAACATGCCGATCACCTTGTTGTCCTGGTCGAGCACGGCGAGGCGGCGGATATGCCGCTGTTCCATCAGCTTGGCCGCAGCCTCGATGTCATCATCACCGTGACAACTGGCCACATCGGTGGTCATGACGTTTTGGATCAGGGTGCTGGACGGGTCGCGTCCCATGGCGACGGCAAAGCAGGAAATGTCACGATCGGTGACAATGCCGACCAGCCTGCCATCGTTGACGACGGGCAGTGAACCAATCTTATGATCGCGCATCCAGCGGGAGGCCTGACGCACGTTATAGTCAGGGGGAATCGCCTCGACATGGCTGCTCATCAGTTCGGATACTTTCATGGTGTTTCTCCTCTAGGCTTAAGCCCGTTTTATGGCGGGCCGGAAATTTAAAAACCTGAGTCCATCACCGGTAGTGATTTGAGAGGGGGCATGCTGCCTGGGATGCCCGATCGATATGTCCAGGCGATGGTGTATTCATGTTCGGATTGGGGTCGGACAGGCAGGTCCGACCCAAACCCTTTTCATGCTATTCAATCTATCAGACCCTTTACCGATCTGCCTTGATCCGTATCAACCAACGACCGGGCCGGAAATAAAGCCTATTTATCGGCCGGGACCACCGCCTTGTGGAAGCCCACCGTACCGCCCAGTTTTGAAGTGCCGCGTACATCCACAAAACCGATCTGCCGCAACAGTTCACTCAATTCATCGACCGAATAGAATACCCGTAGCGCGTCGATGAAGTAGGTCTTGCAATTCATCGAGGCGGCGCCGCTGCCAAACAACCAGGCGGTAAAGCCGACGCTGGCGCGCAGGTAGAGGTAATAGATCTCTTCGATGACTTTATTGGCCGGTCGCAGCATGTCGCAGTGATAGAAGTGCCCACCGGGTTTGAGGACGCGTTTGATCTCCTCAAACACCTCGACCACGCGCAGGTGGCGCGAGGCATATTGCAGGGTGACGACGTCAAAGTGATTGTCGGGGAAGGGCAGCTTGTGGACATCGCTGATGGTGCTGTCGATATGCAGGCCGCGTTCCTGCGCACGCTGCTGTCCGACCTTTTGCATGGCGCTGCTGCGGTCAACGGCATACATCTGCAAGTCGGGTTGCTTGGTGAGGAGATCGATGCCGATGACGTTGGTGCCGGCGCAGACATCCAGCGCCTTTTGTCCGCTGTGCAATTCGATACCGGCGATGAATTTTTTACGCAGGCCGTTGATGGTCCACAGCGCGGCAACATTATTCGCCCGGTCGTAATAGCGGGCCACGTCGGAAAAGACTTCGACCAGGTCATGGGTCCAGATGCTTCTAAACTGATTCTCCCGCGTCGATTCCTGTATTACAAACTCGGCCGCATATCGTTCACTATTCATTATCTTTCCCCTGTATAGTTATTCGCGCTCGTTCGATGTTCATCGCTGTTGCTTGAAATAAAAAAGGAAGCTGACTAAATGCTGTCGATTTCCCCGTGTTGCGACAATGATCTATATCAGCATTAGATAATATAGTGAAATACATGGCCGTGCTTGCGGTTAACGTTAAGGTACTGATATTCCGGCTTTATCGCACATAGTCATGCCGGATGGGTTCGCGCCATTGCCTAATTAACCCGTCGCGGGTGCAACTTCATTCCGTGTCCTGCTGCATGAAGGTAAATCGGTGTTTATGGTATGTTTCCATGAGTGGGTGATTGATTGACGTATCGCAGCGTGCCCGACCAGGCCGGTCCGGTATCATTACCCCGTGTACAGCGGGCCATTCATTGGCGCATGGCCCGGGATTTGCAATGTTTCATCCCGATTAAATCAGTGTAAACTGGCGGGGTGGCATGAAAGGAGAACATCCGATGGCAGGCAGTATGGTTTTCGCAGTTGACCAGGATACTGCGGATTTTGACAGTCAGACGAGCGGGCAAGGTTCTGCCGGCCTGGTGAGCAATACCTTGCCGATTGTGCTGATCTGGTTACAACAGACCATGATCAAGGGCAATATGCAGGATGCCGCCATTCTGCGTTCCAACAAGTCATTGCTGCGGCTGCGGCGTTCGGCC
>JAHEDB010000483.1 GCA_024641465.1 Chromatiales bacterium
GTGGCCTGATTTTTCTGGAACAGGGCGCGTTGGGTGGTGCGGTTATCGGTAGCGGTGGTGGTCTGGGTGTTATTATTCATTGTGGCGTTAATACTAACCCAGCCGGCGGTGCAATGACTATATTTCGGTGATTGTTTGACAATAAATAAGGGGAAATCCCCCTGGGTGTGACACTTTTGTGAACAATTGCGTCTAAGGTATACAGGAGCCTGTTGTAGCTGTTGGTGGAAAAAATGACGTATCGAATTCTGGTGATTGAGGACAATGTGGATATGGCCGAACTGGTGGCCATGCACCTGCGCGACATCGATGTCGAGCCGGTGCTGTGTCACGACGGTGACAGTGGACTGGCGCGGGCCGAGGCGGAAAAATTCGATTTATTGATCCTCGATCTGATGCTGCCGGGCAAGGATGGCATCGAGATCTGTCAGCGCTTGCGCAAGCAGAGCAACTACACCCCGATCCTGATGCTGACCGCCAAATCCTCCGAACTGGATCGGGTGCTGGGTCTGGAACTGGGCGCCGATGATTATCTCACCAAGCCCTTCAGCATTCGCGAACTCATCGCCCGGGTCAAGGCCATCCTGCGCCGGGTCGACGCCATGTCGGCCCCGGCGGATAACGGCAATGATGAAATCCTGCATGTCGGTGAACTGGAGATCGACAGCGACCGGCGCAAGGTCCTGCTGGCCGGCAAGGAGATCATCCTCACCGCCAAGGAGTTTGATCTGCTCTGGTACTTTGCCAAAAATCCCGGCCGGGTGTTTAGCCGCCTGCAATTGCTGGACACCGTCTGGGGTTACGGCCATGACGGTTATGAGCATACCGTCAACTCGCATATCAATCGCCTGCGCGCCAAGATCGAACAGGACCCGTCACAGCCGCAATATGTGCTGACCGTGTGGGGTGTGGGTTACAAGTTTGCCGATCAGGCCAGAAACAGGGCGGCGGGTTAGTGATGCGGACACTCTATAGCAAGCTGGCGATTGCCCTGTTCGGCCTGGTCTGTCTGATCGGACTGTTGTTCTTTTTATTGGTGCGCTATTCCACCGAGATGCATCAGCAGGAGGTTACTCAGAAACTCAATGCCACCCTGGCGCAACATATCGTCAAAGAAGAGCCCCTGTTTAATGAAGGCGGGGTCAACCGACCGGCGCTCAAGGAAGTGTTTCACATGCTGATGGTGGTCAACCCCAGCATCGAGGTCTATCTGCTCGATACGCAGGGCAAGATCCTCGACTACTCGGCGCCGGCGGAAAAGATCAAACGCAGCACGGTCGACCTGCGACCGATCAGGAACTTTATCGCCGATAAAAAACAGTTTCCGATCATGGGTGATGACCCGCGTGATCAGGCCAAACAGAAGATCTTCTCGGTAGCGCCGGTGATGCGTGACGGTCAATTGGAATGTTATCTATATATTATCCTAGCCGGGGAAGAGGTCGACAGCGTCACCTCGATGCTGGCAGGCAGTTATATCGCACGCTTTACCGTCGGTGGTGTGATCGCCGGTCTGCTGGTCGCACTACTGGCCGGCTGGTTGATCTTCTTCGTCCTGACCCGACGCCTCAGTCGCCTGTCGATGGCGATCAATGCCTATGCCGGTAAAGACAGCAAACAGATCGCGGCACCGCGTTACCCGGAAGTGACCGGTCATGGCGATGAGGTCGATCGCCTCGGTCACAATTTCAATATCATGGCCGACCGTATCGACGCCCAGTTGCAGGAGCTGAAGAATAACGATGCCCAGCGCCGCGAGTTGATCGCCAATGTCTCACACGACCTGCGCACCCCGCTGGCGACCCTGCACGGTTATCTGGAGACCCTGATCCTGAAGGGCGACAGCCTGCCCGCTACGGAGCGCGAGCGTTATTTACAGATCGCCGCCAGTCACAGTCAGCGCCTCAATCTGCTGGTGGATGAGTTATTCGAATTGTCGAAACTGGAATCGTGTGAAACCCTGCTGACCATCGAACCCTTTTCACTGGCCGAACTGGTGCAGGACGTGGTGCAGAAATTCAAACTGCTGGCCGAGGAGAGGGGCATTACCCTCAAATCCGAATTCGGTAACAACCTGGCCTTTGCCTATGGCGATATCGGCCTGATGCAGCGGGTGCTGGAAAACCTGCTGGAAAACGCCCTGCGCTATACCCCGGCGGGCGGCTGTATCAGCATCGAGTTGATCAATGATTCCAATCAGATCCAGGTACGGGTCGCCGATACCGGTTGCGGTATCCCGGCTGATGAGTTGCCGCATATCTTTGAACGGTTCTATCGGCTGGAAAAAAGCCGTCAGGGCAAGGGCGACAATGCCGGGCTGGGGCTGGCAATCGTCAAGCGCATTATCGAGCTGCACGGCAGCGTGATCGAGGCCAGCAGCGAAATCAATCGCGGCACCAGTTTCCGGTTCAACCTGCCCGCGCATCGTTGAAAATAATTTATCTATGGATGTGATAAAAAAGTGATATCCGCGTGACGGTCTTGTGAAGCGCCTTATCTAGTCTGAGTGTGCAGGAAAAAACAACTCAGCCTAATAAAGGAGCTTCGTAATGAAAAAACATACCAGTC
>JAHEDB010000059.1 GCA_024641465.1 Chromatiales bacterium
CGGTGGGGCGCATCGTGTGTAAATACCTGGTTGATAAGGCCGGGCGTATGATCCTGTTCGGTAATCCCGGTAACCCCGGTTCCATGATCAAACTCGAGGACCTGGCCGGCGAGTTGTATAACTATGCGCTGGCAAAGATCGAAGAGGGTATTGGCGATGGCCTCTGCCAGACTATCAAAGAGGAATTCGATCAGGCCGATGCAGGGGCCGTATTTCGCGCCTCAATCAAGAACGGCATGCTGTGTCGCACGACTCTATTCCGTAATATCAACCGTCGCTTTACCGAGCAAGGGAAGACCCCGCCGATCGATGTGAGCATCGATTTGCAACAACGCCTCGCCGATGCTGTCCTGGTGGTCTCGGCCACCAGTCACGGCAAGGCCTTTATCGACCCGACCGACCTGGCGCAGGATGCCGTGGTGTGTGATGCGGCACGGCCACCAGATGTGCGGGTGGACGTGGATCAAAAACGGCAGGATGTGCTTGTGTACGAAGGTGGTCTGCTCAAGACCATGGAGCAGATCAGCTTTGGCAAGGACAACATCGTCGGTCTGCCTGAAGGTATTACCCTGGCCTGTCTGTCGGAAACCATTGTGTTGGCGCTCAGCGGGGCACAGCGTAACTATAGTATCGGCCTGGATGTGCCCCTGACGGAGGCCTGTTATGTGTTCGAAGAGGCTATGGCGCATGGCTTCGAGGTGACGCTGCTGAACAGTCTGGGTGTGATTGAGCTGCCGGAAAAGATCAAGGAGTGAGGAACATGCAAACTGAATCGACAACTATGCGAAATGCCGTGCGAGTGAACGAGGTCTTTGTCGACTTTCTCAAGCATCCCGACAACCATGTATTTTTGTTACCGGCTATAGCGATGACCGGCTGGGTGATGCTGGCCGCGCCGGGTATTGAACCGCTTGGCTGGTTCCTGCTCGGTTGGTTGATCTTTCTACCCCAGGAATACCTCACCCACATGTTTGTATTGCATGCCAGGATGCCAAAATCACAAAAATTCTATCGGATGATGTATCGCCTGCACTTCGGTCACCATGACCTACCGCGCCGGGCCGACCTGATGTATATGCCGCTTTGGCTGACCCTGCCCATGGCCATCGGCAATATGGTCCTGTTTGCCTGGATTACGACGGCTACCAATCAATGGATGATGTGCCTGAGCGGGTTATTTGCGGGTTATCTGGTGTTTGAATTTACCCATCTGTTATGCCATGTGCCGCATAATCCGAAGACCCGTCTCGGCAAGTTGGTCAAGAACCGTCACCTGTGGCATCACTATCGGAATGAAAAACGCTGGTTTTCGGTCAGCCTGCCGGCACTGGTTATTGACAACCTGTTGGGTACCGCCGGCAGCAAGGACGATACCGAACAATCCGGCACCGCAAAGTATTTTGGTCTGGATGAGCATCACCCCTGGGTGGTCGAGGCCCGCGAGCATTTTGCCACGCGCAGTAGTGGTGACGTGGCCAGTTCGCAGATCTGGCTAGCGGCAAAATTATAAGCAAGGGAACAAACATGACATCGATTAAAAATTCACGTGGCCGTGACACACTGGAAGTCGACCCCCAGGATAAAGAATATCTGAAGACCCTGTTACGGCCGAATGGCTGGCGTTTTTCACTGTGGGGTGGACTGCATCTGAGTCTGTGGGTACTGTTTGCCGCGCTGATCTTTGCCACAGACAACCTGCTCGTACAAATCCTCTGTAGCCTGATGCTGGGCAATGTATTGCATGCCATGACGATATTGCAGCACGACTGTGGGCATGGCAGTGCCTACCGCTCCGCGTCGGCCAATCTGTGGGTGGGTCGCTTCCTGGCCTGGTTTATTATCATGCCCTATACCACCTTTACCGTCGCCCACCGCTGGCATCACCGCTCGCTGGGCAAGCCCGCGGAAGACCCGGATGACTGGTTCTATGCCGCGGGGCCGCGCTGGTTGTTTGTGCGGGAGTGGTTGTTTGTGCCGCGCTTTATCATGATCTCGCTGCTGCGTTATGGCAGGGAGGTGCGCAACACGGTGCTGATGGAATTGCTGTTCAATCTCACCGGCTGGGCAATGATGATTGCCCTGGCCTACGAGTTTGATTTGATCCGGGAGTTTGTCCTGATCCTGGCGATACCCCTGGCCTTGCTGGCGCTGGTGATCAATCCGATCTCTCGCGGTTATGAGCACTATCCCCTCGCGCTGATCCGTGAAGATGATGCAGATCGTTTGAATATCGCCGCCGGTACGGTGACGGTCACCAATCAGCTGCTCGGCTTTTTGTGGGCCAACATCACCTATCACGTCGAACACCACGTTTATCCGGCTGCGCCGTTGTACAACCTGCCGAAGATTCACCGGCTGATGCGGCAACGCGATTATATTCGCGTGCCTTATCCGCTGTATAAATATCCGCTGACTACGGGCAGTACCGAGGCCGTACAGTTGAATAACTAAGGGAGGTATGATGAATAACCTACAACATAATCTGCACAAGTTTATCGGCGACGTAAATGACATGCCACGGATGCGCAGCCTGTTAAAGGGCTGGGAGCCGCAGGTGGTGATTCAGGCCTCGGATTCGGAGGAGCAATACAGTTTCAACGTAAACGATTCTTATCTATCCGAGCTGGGTACATCGAATGATGAATATCCACATACCATCATATTGCGTGCCCGGCAGGACATTCTCAACAAGGTATTCTGCGGCGAATTGAATCCGGCTCGCGCTCATCTGGACGGTGAACTCGATGTCTTTGGCTCGGATAAGGATGAGGTTAAACTGGATGCGATCAGTCTCATCCTGTGGGGTATATGAGCATGCGCCAGCTGCGAGAGTTTATCGATTATGCGGCGATCAGCACCGGCATGGCCCTCGCCATCAGTTGTTATGCGGTGATCGCCGATATGCTGAGGATAGAATACGGTGCGCTGATCGCGCTGGCCATCCTGTTCGCTGCCCTTATTTGCATGCTGGCCGCACTGTCCGTCTCCGAGCTGGCCGGCATGTTTCCCTCCGCGCCGGGGATTCGTACTTACCTGAAGCAGGCCTTTGGTAATGAGTTTTCCCTGCTACTGACCTTTATATATATAGGAATGGTCATGCTGGTGGCCGGGGTGGAAAGCTTTGCCTTTGCCCGTATTGCGACATCGCTTGGGTTGGGCCTGCCGGAGCCGGTGCTGGCCGCCCTGCTCATTATCACGGTCGTGTTGTTGAACCTGCGTGGTATCGAGCTGGCCTACAAAACGCAGACGATTTTAACGGTTGTGCTGGTGGCGGCATTTGTTGGTGTCTCCATTTATGCTCTTGGTCTTAAGGCGACCGTGGTACCGCAAACGGTTGCAACCATAACCCCGGATTGGGCAAACAACCTGCCGATATTAACCGGCATGGCGATCTTTTTGTTTATCGGTTTTGAATGGGTCACGCCCCTCGGTCGTCGACCGGAGTCGTATCGCCGCTTGATTCCCTGGTCGATGCCGATGGCGATTGTGTTACTGACGATCCTCTACGGCCTGTTTGTCATGGCCCTGCTGCATGTTATGCCGGGTAAGCATCCGGCCATGACGAATGTGCCGCAGTTGTTGTTGGGGCAGATCCTGCTGGATAAAACCGGTCTGTATTTGATGGCGTTCTTGTCGGTGCTTGCCATGCTGACCTCCTTCAACGCTGGTCTGATGGGAGCATCGCGCCTGTTGTATGCGGTGGCGCGGGAAGGGGAGTTACCGAAGTGGTGCGCCAGCCTGTCGTTGCCTGCCTGCATACCTTATGCGGCGATCCTGATCATCGGTACGGGCTCGTTATTTGCGGCGCTGTTCGCCACCCTGTTCCACTCCTATCTGGCCATGGCCATGGTCGCCGCGGTGATTACCTGCCTGACCTATTTGGCGCTGGTGCTGGCAAACCTGCGCCTACGGTATATACAGCCGGAGCGGGCCAGGCCGTTTCGCAATCCCTTGCCCAGGCTGGTGCAGTTGTTGATCGCCGTGCTGTTTTTGGCCCTGGCCATGCTGACCCTGGTGAGCGCCACGGAGGGTAATGTGGTGGGCATTATGCTGGGCATGGTGTTACTGGCGATAGTCGTCAGCCGCTTTGACCGGGTCATTACCCTGAAGCTATTCAAGATCAATACGGAAAAAGTCTGAAACCCAATACGGAATAAGAGGAAGTTAAAATGGAAACTGATGTTATGGATACACAAACCAAGGCCGCCAACAGTCTGTCGACGGATACTCCCAAGTTTTATGAACAGGAGTGGGACAATGGTACGTTTGATATTCAGAGCTGGCTGAAACGCGCACCCTGGCAAAGCCTGAAAAACTCCCAGTATGGTATCAAGCCGGAAGTGGCGCCGCCGAATCCTGCCCTGTGGGACGACCCCTTGTTGATGCGTATCTACCAGATCGATATTGCCACCTTCCTCACCGCGGAAAGGATCTCGATGATCAATATCTCCAAGATGGTCAGCCAGGCCCCGGATGAGGCCAGTCAGGTGTTCCTCGCAACACAGGCCCTGGATGAGGCTCGCCACTATGAGGTGTTTTGTAAACGGCTGGCGGACTTTGCCGTCGCACCGGAAGAACGCGACCGCCTGATACGACAGGTGACCACGCCGCAGATGCAGAATTTTTATGATCTAATCGACGAACAGGTCGATAAGGGTGACTTTGCCTCCGCCTTGCTGGCGCATAACGTGGTGTTGGAAGGCATGGCCTATCCGGTTTATCGCTATGAAATTAAATACTGGTCGCGCTTCGATAAGGGCCTGAGCCAGATCATCCAGGGCGCCTTTGCCGATGAAGTCCATCACGTGACCTTTGGCGAGGCGATGATTCGCCAGCACTGTAAACGCGGTCATACCACCAAGGCATCGATCAGCAAACTTGCGAGGGAATTCCACCTGTTGATGAAAGAGGTCTTTGAGGGGGTGATTAGTCACTATATCGGTCTGTACCAGGAGGCGGCGAATGCGCACATGGACCTGATCGGTGATATCGAGATCTTCCCGGGCCATATTATGGCGAATATCACCGAAGAGGATCAGGTGCGCCTGTTATTAAAAGAGATCCAGGACGAACACCATAATCGTCTGGAGCGGATTGGACTTTCATACTAAAAGATAAAAATCATGTTTGATATAACCTATAAATTGCGTTTTGCGGTATTGGGCATGCTCGGTCTGCTGCTGGCCCTGGCTATTATTCCGATCAGTAAATTGAATATTGATAACAGTGTGGAAATTTGGTTCTATGAAAAGGACCAGGATCTACAGGCCTACCTGAAACAAATGGAGGTATTTGGTAAATGGGACTACCTGGTGGTGCAGGTAACTGCCAAGACCAGTATTTATGATTCTGCCTACCTGGCGGCCATGCGCGATACAACACAGACATTGGAGAAGCTGGCCAATGTCAGAAAGGTGACCTCGCCGACCAATGCCAAGGATAATTATAATGAAGCGGATGGCTTGAATTATCGTGTCCTGCTCGAGCAGGATATCAGCCCGGATGCCGGCGCCAGATTGCGCAGTAACCTGGAGAAGAATGGAATCTATGTCAATGGACTCATCAAGCCGAAAAATGACAAGAATCATCTCGTGTTGATCCAGGCTGCAAATAAATACGGTGACAAGCAACCCTATCGTATGGAGATGATCGACAAGGTCCGACAGACGTTGTCGGCAAACCCTCAGATCCAGAATTTCTCGGTGGTCGGGACGACCAATATGAACGCCGAACTGAATCGTAGTTCAAAACGCGACATGTTTATTTTTTATCCGGCGGTATCGGTGTTTGTCACCCTGTTTGCCTGGCTGGCCTTTCGCAGCCTGCGCGACATTATCGCCACCTTTGCCGTGGTGCTGTCGGCGATCATATTCTCTGTTGGCTTGATGATGGCTCTGGGTTATTACCTGAATATGGTGACTATCATGATGGGTGCAATCCTGATGTCACTGTCGGTGGCCAGTGTCATTCACTTGATTACCCGCTATCATCAGCTCGCCCTGGCCACGCCGGGTACGCCCGGCGCTGCGATCGCCGCGACTACGGTCAAACAGATCTGGAAACCCAGCCTGGGGGCCAGTGTCACCACCATCTTCGGCTTCCTGTCGCTGTTGAGTGCCAATGTCGTGCCGATTACCTTGCTGGGCATCTTTTCCAGCATCGGTATTTTAATGACCTTTGTGTTCACCCTGACTATCGGACCATTGTGCATGGCGATGTTATGGAAAAATACTGCCAATACTCATTTCTCCTGCGAGAAAAAGGGGTTGCATCAGCAGTTTAGTTGGGTCTTGCGCTGGTTGGCAGAGCTTAGCCTGCAGAAAAACAGGTCGGTCATCATCGTCACCGCTCTGCTGTCGGTGGCCCTGTTAAGTGGTCTGGCCAAACTGGAGGCCGATTCCAATTACCTCGATATGTTTACTGACCGCACCCGCATCGCCGATGATTATGATCGGGTCGAACACACCGGCTTTGGCACCAGTGCCCTCAGTGTGATGTTTGAAGCGAATGAAGGCCTGGAGTCACCGCAGGTATTTCGGGGCCTGATGGCCGCGCAGTCTGCAATCAACAAACTGCCCGAGGTGGACAAGACCATTAGCCCGGTTGATATCATCGAGCAGGTCGACCGGGCGCTGGCCAAGGACCCAAGCCACTGGCAAACAGGCCTGTCGGGATACCAGCGGGATGCCTTCAGCCAATTGTTGCTGGTGGCCGAATCCAGTGGCAATGATGACCTGCCGGATTTTCTGACCACCGACCATCGTCAATTTCAATTGTCCGTCTTTACCAAGTATCTGAGCGGTGATGAAACCCAGGACCTGGTGCAGAGCATTCGCACGATCAGTCGGCAACAGCTACCGGCGCAGGTGGCCATCAAGGTTACCGGTATCCCGGTGATGTGGTCCAATATGGATAACTATCTGCTTAAGTCACAAAAGAGCAGCCTGTTGATCCTGTCACTGGCCATCCTGGTGGTGCTGTATATCTTTATGCGTTCATGGCCACTGGCCCTGATCGGGCTGCTGGTTAATCTGTTACCGATCACCATGATCCTGGGCTTGATGGGCCATCTGGGCGTGCCGATCAATATGGCCACCACCCTGATCGGTGGTATCGCCATGGGGATCGCGGTCGATGACACGATCCATTTCCTGTGGCACTACAAACTGAGCCGACAGGCAGGTAACGATCATGCCGATGCCGTGCGACACACCCTCGATAAAACCGGCATCGCGATCATCCTGACGACATTGCTTATCGTCGGTGGTTTTATGGTGATGGTCCTGTCGGATTTTACACCGACCGCCGATTTTGGTCTGTTTACCAGCGTCACGGTAGTTCTGGCACTGTTGGGTGATATCGTGCTCTTGCCCTCGCTGCTTAGCCTGTTTCAGCGGCAGATCCGGATTTGATTCCAGATGCATGAGATACAGTTGTTTGACGACGGACCTTATCGGGGCAGGGTATATGGCCAGGAGCAGACATCGCAGATCGTGTTGTTACCGGCACTGGGGTTTGGAGCGGAGGTCTGGCATGACTGCGCCAGCATCCTGGCCCGGCACCATGGCGTTACCTGCCTGGAGTTACCGCCGATCGATCAAATCACAACGGAGACGTCTCAGGCTGCACTGGAGCTTTATAGCCACTGGTTAGCGCAATTCATTGAACAACAGGCATCCAGCAATATTACTCTCGTTGGTATCGATTTTTCCGCCCAACTGGCGCTACGCGCACTCGTTGCTCAACCACAACGCGTGGGCAGAGTGGTGGCCATTGCTCCCACCGGCCTGCACCACGCCATTGCACCCTTGATTCGTTATTTGCGTTATCCCGTGCTGGGCGAGTTGATTCTTACCATCGCCGCCGGTTTCAGACTCAAACGGTTGATTACCCCCCATGTGTATAACCCCCTGCGCCTCAAGACATCATTTCTGACGGAATTTTTCACGACAATAAAACAGCAGGCGAGGCGGCAGGCAATACTCGATATCATTCGCCACATTGCCCTGCATGAAGATGATTACACTGTATTTGAAAAGTCTGCACCGCTCAGGGATCGCATCATGCTGGTGTGGGGTGAGCATGACAAACAGCTACCGCTGACCTATGGACAGGCTATTGCCGGGGCGATGCAACTACCTCTGCACAAGGTCAACTATGCCGCGCACCTTGTGCCCCTCGAGCAGCCCCGCTGGACGGCTTCATTGATCGAGCACGCTATTGATTCAAGCAGACCGGTGCATATCGATCTGCGTGGTTATAACGGTGTGGCCTGCGCCGACTACATCGTGCGTTCGGAATTCGCCGCCAGACAGCTGCGCAAGGGTGCGGAACTGATCATCCATACCCTGTATCAATGCGCCGGAGACGACGCCAAGGTGTGGAACCAGCTGAATAGTAAATTTGCGCTGATCAATATCGACTATGTCGATCAAGAATGGCAAATTCACGTCAGAAAGAACTAAGTGAAGCAACCGTCAAATGTCCGGTTAGACAAAGTTTGCCAGTAGAAATCTTTACTTTTGTATCAAAAATTAGCAATTGTATGCTTTCAAGCTCTGTTATTTATCGATAGCATATTGTTTCCTATAGAGAAGTTCGTTTTCTAATATGCAGTTGTTACGCACACATAGATTTCTGTTCCATTCCTTTGCTATTGCTGTTTTGTTACTCGCGCTTATGTCCTGACTGATACAAAACAGACTCAAGGCCGGTTCTTAGAGCCAAGTTGTACTCTCTTTAAATGCTGTGCTGATGACCACCCAGCAGGCCATTAAATCCTGGATTAAAGAACACAAGGCCGAGGTATCGATCTGGATGAATACACCCGAGGTGTATCGTATTGCCAGCGAATTACTCGCGACTACGCATAGCCAGACGGCCCTCAACAAATCAAAGTAACAGGTCAGGCTACGTCAATGGTTAAGTCCGTTGCTCGAGGCAAAAGGCCATATGGACTATTTGATCATCGGCCCGGATTATATCAATCTCGCCTCCAGCCGCGAGCAAGACGTTGGCAAAAAGAATTTACTCACCAGTCAGGGGGCATTTTTTAAACAAGTCTGGTCCGGTTAGGCGGCAGTCTTCCCAAGCAGTCTGATGTCCCCTTGTTCGATAGATCAGGAATATTACGCCCACAATTACCAATCATGTATGCGGGTGCACCGATACTCGATGCCTCTGGTAGAGTGATCGCGGCCTTCACCTTTCGCCTCAATCCTACAACAGACTTTACTGCAATTTTGCAAAAGGGCCGCCTGGACTCGGCAAGTGAAACTTATGTGTTTGACAGCCAGGCTCGATTAATCAGTGAAAGCAGTTTTGACGATCAACTGCATAGGCTCGGCCTGCTCGCCACCGATAAACACAGTATTATCAATTCGTGGTGAATCGGGCTCGGACCTGACCGGATACCGTGATTACCGGGGCGT
>JAHEDB010000484.1 GCA_024641465.1 Chromatiales bacterium
CAGCAATTGCCGCTGTGATGGTTCGAAACCCTTTTTGGTGAAACGCCGGCGATAATTGCGCGCAAACAAAGAGAATACCCGCCCACCTGAACGGGAATGGGGACAACAACAGGTCATATGGCCTCCATGTGTAAACTCTTCCTGTCTAAACCAGCATGCTAAACATTTTTAGCGATATTGCCAAATGGCGGGGCACTACATGTAAAATCTGAACCCGGCCTGAATGACGGCTGTTACTTAAGTCTACAGACTAGATACGACACCAATATTTACCGTTGCTGGTGGTAATAGAGCAGGGCATTTTCTATTCTTTGAACATTCAAGCTCAAATTGTATAAAATATAGGCACGCACCGACAAACGACTGCCCATATTGAGTTTTTCTGCCGAGGGAGGCAATTTCAGGCACATGGATTACCTGTCATACCAAAATGAACCACCAAGCCTGTTTCGCAAGGCCATTCGCCGCGTACAGGCCTCACCCGGCTATGAGCACGAACAGGCCATTATCCGCCTGATTATCGGTTTTAGTGTTTTCGTTTACACCCTGGCCAGCCATATCGAAAACCCTCTGGTCATTTTCAAGGTCTCCTACCAAATCATTATTTATACCGTGCTTGGCCTCTGTATAATGCTCTGGATCTATATCTCCCCCGCCAAAAATCCAGCCCGCTATATTATTGCCAGCTTCGTCGATATGGCCGGCCTGTCCTACGCCGTCTATCTCGGTCAGTCCTACGGCGCCGCCCTCTATCCGCTTTATCTGTGGGTGACCTTTGGGTTCGGATTTCGTTTTGGCCGTCGCTATCTCGCAATCAGCACCCTGTTTGGCATCCTGGGCTTTACCACCGTCTACCTGACTTCAACCTATTGGCACGAACACAAGGCCATGTATTTCGGCCTGCTCAGCGGTCTGTTTGTACTACCGATTTATATCAGTCGCTTGCTTGGCCGTCTGGAAACCGCTATCGAACGTGAGCGGCTTGCCAACCAGGCTAAAAGCCAGTTTATCGCCAACATGAGTCACGAATTACGCACCCCTCTGAACGGTATCATCGGCTCCAATGACCTGCTTAAAGAGACGCGACTTAATCCTGAACAAAGAGAATACTCCGACACAATCAATACCTCGGTTCAGACATTACTATCGCTGATCGAGAATATCCTCGACATCTCCCGCATCGAAGCTGGCAAACTCGAGATGCATCACGCGGAGTTTGATCTACATATCATGCTCAACAAAACCATTCGCATGCTGTCACACCATGCCATGAAGAAGGGGCTGGTGTTGCGCCTGCATATCGAGCCCAGCATTCCTTATCGCCTGCTGGGTGATGAGGACCGATTGCAGCAGGTGCTGATCAATCTGGTCGGCAACGCCATCAAATATACCGGCAAGGGCTCTGTCGATATCATGCTCAATCTGGTATCCAGCAGCACACAACAATGTACCGTCCGCTTTAATATCGCCGACACTGGACCCGGTATCGACGAACATACCCTCAAAACCCTGTTTGATCGCTTTACTCAGGGCGATAATTCCAATATCCGCAGCCACGGTGGTGCCGGCCTCGGCACCGCTATCGCCAAGGAGGTCGTCGAGCTGATGGGTGGGAATATCGGCGTCAACAGCATGCCCGGCGAGGGCACCACCTTCTGGTTTGAGATCAAATTTGATCTACAACCCAATTACCTGGGCGAACAAAACGGCTTGCAAAATGCCCGCGTGCTGATCATCAGTGATGAAAATACACAGCTGGCCAAAACCAAGCAAATCCTTCATTCCTGGGGGGTGTCGACCTTTGTCAGCAATTCCGCCTCAGAAGGTGTTCAGCTTGCAAAGCGAGCCAAGAGTGAATCGCAAAATCTGCATGCCATTCTGGTAATGAAGTCCTTGCTGGATATCGATGTAGACAAGTTCGTCCGGAATATCAAAAACAAACCTGGCTTTGCCGATCTCGATCTGATCTATCTTGGCGAGCCCGTCGACAAGGAAACCTACAACCAGATACTCAAGTCCGGATTTAACTATGCAATAAGCCATACTGGTGACAAAACGTTATTATTTAACGCATTACACAGCGCACCATTGTTGGGATTGCAGGATGATAAAATTGAAATACTCGGTAATTATTTACACGGAAAGAATCACTACCGATACAAAATTCTGCTGGCTGAAGACAATGCAACCAACCAGAAACTGATCAAAAAAATCCTGCAACATGCCGGTCATGACGTCAGCGTTGTTAATAACGGTGAAATGGCCCTCGAATATCTCGAAAACAACATCTTTGATCTTTGCATACTTGATATGCATATGCCGGTCATGGACGGTCTGCATGCGATCAAAATGTATCGCTTTACCCACCCGGATTCCCGGCTCCCGTTTATCATCCTCACCGCCAATGCAACGACAGATGCCATAAAGCAATGCAAGGATGCCGGCGTCGATCTTTATCTGACCAAACCGATTCGCTCCAGAACGCTTTTACAGGCAATTTCAACCCTCGGTCCGGAACGAAACAGTGCAATCGAGCAACCAGCAGACGATCAGGTAC
>JAHEDB010000485.1 GCA_024641465.1 Chromatiales bacterium
CCGGGTTCGAATCCGTCTGGTTTTGTGACAGAAATGGGCTGGCGGTATAACTGCCCGCCTGTTGGGCGTTAACCACAAAACTGAGCTCGACGCTGCTGTTACTGCCCAGTTCGGCCACACGGCACTGCACGGTGGCGCCACTGGCGCTGCAACAACTGCCGGCGCCGGTGGAGACAAAGGCCAGGCCGGCCGGCAGATCGTATTGCAGGGCGAGGTTGGTCGCCGCCGAGGCGCCGTTGTTGGTGATGGTGGCGGTATAGGTGTAGTTGCCGCCGAGGGTAAACGAACCGAGTTGCGGCACCATGCTCAGGCTGAGGTCGCTTGTACCTGAGACGCTGGTGGTTTTATAGATTCTGTTGTCGCTGAAGTTGGTCTCGCGGGTGGCGCTGCTCGCCACCGCCGCATGGCTGACACTACCGGCGGCATTCATCCGGGCAACAATATTAATCGTTGCCGAGCCTGCGTTGGCGATATTGCCCATGGCGCAGCTGACGACGCGATTGCTGTAACGACAACTTCCCTGACTCGGTGAACTGGAGACATAGCTGTGTCCGTGGGGGACCATATAGGTCACCATGGTTTCACTGGCCGTGGCGCTGCCATTATTGCTGACCGTCAGGGTGTAGGTATTATCGGTGCCGAGGCTGTTTTGGCCGCTATCGCTAAGGGCCAGATGCAGGTTGGCGCTGCCACTGCCGATAGTGGTCGGCCAGCCGATATCCTTCAGCAAATACACCGCCAGTCCCGGGGTGTGATCCGGACCGGTGTAAAACGGTTCCATGTCTTCGTTGGGGCTGAGGGTATTGCTGAAATGGGAAACCGAAGAACCGGCGCTGTAGGTGGAAGGGGCATACATGAAGACGTGACCGTCGCCATTCACCCCCCCCGTCAGAGAACCACTGTTGGCAACGACCTGGCTACCTGTCCAGTGCAGGTTACCATTATCGACCTCGGCATTGGCCCGTTGTCCATTGCTCATACTCTTCAGGTCGGCGGGGCTGGCGGCATGTTGTTCCAGATTGAGCAGGAACACATCGTTGTAGCCATAAAATTTCGCACCATTGGCGTCCAGCAGGCTTAAAAACCCCAGGCCGTGGATGAGCTCATGCAAAATCACCGTGGCATAATCAACATTGCCTCCGCCACTTTGATCAAATCCGTAATACCAGTTGAGGGAACCGAGCACCACCGCGTTGTCCACGTCGCTGTTGAATTCAGCGACGATATCGTTGCCCCCGTTCAGGTCGCTACCATACAGGGTCTCCGCCAGGGCGATGGGGTAATAGGTGTTGCCATAGGGTGCGCCGGTAAAGTCCCGCACCACGCTCAATGGTCCAGCCTGGCCGAGGGTGGCGCTATAGGCCGTCCCGCCCAGAGGATTCATTTGCGCATCGACCTTGATCTCGACACCGGTATTGAGGTGCTGGGCGATCAGATTGGCGGCATATTGAAAGGCATTGATGCGTTGTTGGCCGAGGGTCATCGCATAATTACCCCCACGCGGACTGGCCGGGGTCGGGTCATTGAAGCCGACGCACTGGCCGTTGGTATTGACCAGGGTAATCTTGGCGGCGGCGTAGACCGGCATCGTCTGTATCAGCCCCAGACCAATAAGATAAAACAGGATCAAAATGCCTTGCCGGCGAGAATTCATCGTACCGCCCACGATTATGTATCTGGTTGTTGGCGGTAGGGGCGAAACCGCTGTTGCAGGTCGATGCTAAAACCGCCGCCGACTCGTGGTGATTTGAACTCGGTGAGGGCCCTGGTCGTTGGTTGACTGGGCTGCACCTGGGCAGTGAACAGACTGTGCAGGTCATTCAGGGGGGCAAGGTCGGGTTGGCGCTCATACTCGCCGGTGCTGGGGTCGAGATAGGCTCGCAGGCCGTGGCTGGCCTGGCCAGTGAGCCCGAAAGTGCGCCCCCCGCTGGCATCGACTGGCTGATCGCCCGACGCGGTAAGCACTGTTACCGCGATAAAAACCATTAATATTATATGTGAATGCCGCATTTCAGTTCACCACCGTCATCCCCTCCGGTAGCGTCCCAGGCGTTGGGAACTGTAATTTTTACGCCACTAAATGTGATGGGTTAGCTGTGGATAAATGCAAGCAGCGGGACGAAATCACCGGTATAATCGGCGCTTTTTGCCGGGTAGCACATTTGTGACAGACATTAACAAACTTCGTAACATCGCCATCATCGCGCACGTCGACCATGGCAAGACCACTTTGGTGGATCAACTCCTCAAACAATCCGGCACCCTGGTGACCCGGGGCGAGGCACAGGAACGGGTCATGGACTCGAATGACCTGGAAAGGGAGCGTGGCATCACCATCCTGGCCAAGAACACGGCCATCAAGTGGAATGACTACCATATCAATGTGGTGGACACCCCCGGCCACGCCGACTTCGGCGGTGAGGTGGAGCGCGTGCTGTCCATGGTGGACTCGGTGCTGCTGCTGGTGGATGCAGTGGATGGGCCCATGCCCCAGACCCGCTTCGTGACCCAGAAGGCCCTGGCCCGTGGCCTGCGGCCGATCGTCGTCATCAA
>JAHEDB010000486.1 GCA_024641465.1 Chromatiales bacterium
CCCACGCACCGTGTGTTTTTATCATTGTCGGTGACAACGGTGCGCAGGGCGCACCCTACCTAAGTTGGCTGTGTGCGTCTTACGCGCCTTGAGTGCTTAACCGGTGTACGGCATGTTGATGTGTAAGGTGCGTCCCACGCACCGTGTGTTTTTATCATTGTCGGTGACAACGGTGCGCAGGGCGCACCCTACAGACTGTGCAGGGGGGTGTCTTATGAACTACTCACACTCACCAAATAGTAAACTCTCGTTTTCTTTCCCTGCACCGCCCCACTCAAGCGGATAAACCGCCTGTTTTACATAACGATGAAAACTCGAATAAGGCCATTCCCTGACGGTTGCAGCATAACCGTGTTTGACAGGGTTCCAGTGTATGTAATCAAGGTGTCGATTAAAATCCTCGCGATCCCGGATCAGATGCTCCCAGAATCGACGCTGCCAAAGTCCTGACTCGCGGCGACGAGTTCGAGATTTGTTCAGACGACAGCCATCAGAATTATTGGCGGTGTAACACTTACTGACATAGCGTTTGATGATGGCCCAGCGGGCAGAGTAATTATCGTCACCTTCCGGCAGGGTCCAGATGCAATGCAAATGATCCGGCAGCAGTACCCAGGCATCAATAACAAAGGGCAGGCTTTGCCTTGTTTGGCGTATAGCCTCCCGCATGGCCTCGCGAATATTGTGGTCCGTCAAAACAGGTTGCCGATGCCAGGTGTTGACGGTAAAGAAATAAGTCCCACCACAGATATCGGTTCGTCGGTAATTTGGCATACGTGGACCTCCTTGTCCGGGTTTAAAATATTACGGATGGTGCGCAGGGCGCTATTTTTCCTGTGTATGGCGCGTCTCATGCACCGCGTTCGCCGGTATTGTGCTACCACGTCGGTGCGCAGGGCGCACCCTACTATTTTCCTGTGTACGGCGCGTCTCATGCACTGCGTTCATCGGTATTGTGCCATCGCGGCGGTGCGCGGGGCGCACCCTACTATTATTCCTGTGTACGGCGCGTCTCATGCACCGCGTTCGCCGGTATTGTGCCACCGCGGCGGTGCGCGGGGCGCACCCTACTATTTTCCTGTGTACGGTGCGTCTCATGCACTGCGTTCATCGGTATTGTGCCATCGCGGCGGTGCGCGGGGCGCACCCTACTATTTTCCTGTGTACGGCGCGTCTCACGCACCGTTTTACCCCCAGCTCACCCGCCAAACAGGGATTCCCCCGGTTTAAAACCAAACTTCGCCTCCAGGCCCAACTCACGGATCAAGCGGTCCACCGCTGATTGACCGTGGTCCTTCTGTACTTCGAGCAGGATCAGCTTGGCGCCGTTACGGTTATAACCGCCGCCCATGCTGACCTGTACCGCAAGGAGTTCTTTTGCCTTATCGAGGGTCATCGCCTGTCCTTCCTTCAATTGATAATTTGACTCATTCTAATGTGAATTTACGCCACGAGCGACAATAATTCCTCGCTCTCAGAAATGGGAATCTTTTGATCCTATTCGACTCATGAAACCTTACTTTTTACCGATATACAGACAGCTGCTACAGGCAGTCCCTCAAGAAGGTCAGGGAAAAGACGATATATCTAATACATTTATATAGATAGGCAATGCATAGTTAGCCGTGTCCATACTTCACCAATTAAACCTCCGCGCTAAAATTCTGACTGTCGCCGGGACCTTCCTGGCCGGCATGGTGTTGATTATTGTTGGCGGCGGCTATGCCATTGTCCGGCAATATAACGCCATTGAGTCCGCAGTGAATATGTCTTATGAGCGGGTCAGCGCCGCATCCAAGGTCAACCAGAATATCATCGGCATGGACCGTGCGATCCAGGCGGTCATCGCCAACGATGAACCCGATGCCATCCGTAGTGCGTCGATCGCCTCGATCCGCGCCGGTGCGGTACTCGATGAAGAAATGGCCAAATTGAAAGAATCGTATGGTGACGACAAAGGCGTCGCCGAGCTGGTCATGGGGATGCAGGCGCTGCGGCCCAAGCAATTACAGATCATCGGCAAGGCGCGCAGTAATGATGACGTGGCAGCACTAGCGATGGCGGCGGAGATAAAGGATGAATTCACCCACATCTCCAATCTCGCACAATCGATCGCAATCCGCAGTGAACAGGAACTCAAGTCCGCACTGGCCATCTCCAAACAAAACGCCTTTCGTATTCTCACCGTACTGGGCGCGATGGCCGGGATCGGTGTCTTCATTGGAATACTGCTGTCGATGTTCGGCGCCCGCATGGTAAGTAAACCGTTGGCCACTATTCAACGGACCATGCAGTCCCTCGCCGAAGGTAATCTGCAACAGACAAATCTGGGCAGCACGAAAAGCCAGGATGAGATCGGTCAGACCATTACCGCCACCCGCCTGACCATTGAGCGTCTGCGTGAAACCCTCGAGCTGATCGCCATTTCAAGTCAACACGTCAATGAAAAATCAAGCACGGTGGCACAAAACGCCGCATCGATGCAAAAGGTCACCGACGTACTCGATCAGATCGGCTGGGCTGCTCCACGTCAAACAGGCGCTCCCGTTCCC
>JAHEDB010000060.1 GCA_024641465.1 Chromatiales bacterium
GACCGACCTCGAGTTGTTCAAACCAGTCCAGGAAGCGTTTCACGTCATCGCCCTTGAATATTCTGCCGTGTTGCGGCGCCATGTATTCGATATCCAGTTTACGCACCCGGTTGATCCAGTCGTTCTTGGCGCGGTTGGATGGCATCCAGCGCTGGTGAAACATTTTCATTTTCGGAATATGTTCATCGAAGCCATCAACAAACAGGGGGGCCTCGGTGGCCTCGAGGGCCGCGCCGACATCGCCGCTCATAAGAATCTTCGCCTTCGGATCATAGACATGAAAATTGCCCGAGGCATGCAGGTAGTGCGCCGGGATGAATTCAAGATCGACCAGGCCAAGATTGATGCGGCTGCCCTCATCGGGAATCGGCGCGTATTGGATATTATTCATACCGAAGTGTCTGAGAAACCCCTCCCATATCCACGGTGCATGTAACTTTGCATGGGGCAGCGCCTGGTCCCACAGACCGAGGGAAGAAATAATATCCGGATCCTGGTGTGACGCAAACAGATCGGTGATCTGTTCGACTTTGGCATGGTGCAGGATGGCACCCAGCATCGGTGCAAACACCTCAATCCCGCCGGGGTCCATCAACAGGGCGCGGTTACCGGCCACCACCATGTATTGATTGGTGTCGATGATACTTTCCGGTTTGTCCTCATCGCGCCCGAACATGTACCATTGGTATCCATGATCAAATAGTTTTGTCGATTTCATTTTTTTCAGTTACCTGTTGCGGTCACTTGTGACTTCGCATATTGACATTGCTTAGATGCACATAACTCTCAGCTAATTTTTCTTTAATAAAGATGGTGGCCTTATCCAGGTCATCCGCCACCAGGGCAAGTTTGTCCCGATACTCCTGCGCGTTGGAGGTGACAATTCTCGAGACAGAGGCAATTGCCCGCGCCGACAGCATACACTCATCCATGGATTCCAGCAGTGCATTGAGATTATTCAGGCTTTTCTTCATGGCCTGCTTTGAGTCATGCATATGCTGTTCCACCTGCTGCATGGCAATCGCCATGCTACCGATATAGCGCGCCTTGTCATTTTTTTTTCTGACCGAGTCAAACCGCCGATAGGCATCGACACTACGTTGTTCATTGACGGCTATTTTAGTCAAGTGCAGGGCTTCATCATTGATATCCTGCACGCCCTGCATCGCCTGTTGGGCGACTTCGTCGATAAATTCAGTAATGGGTTGAAAACCCAGCCCCTTATCACCGGCCTGGGCAGAAATGACCTTGGCATTTTTCGCCGCCAGCGAGACGCCCCAGGCGACCGCCATGACCGAATTCAATTCGGCGGCGATACTGGCAAGGGCGACAAATTTATCTTCCACTTGTTGTACAGATGATGTCATGTGAGATGGCCCGATGTGCAAAACTATAGGAACTATGTCGGCCAGATTTATATAAAACATGACACCACGGCCACAGTCTATAGACACATAATTCAAGCCGGTTTTGCCTGGCCATGGCGCAGATAGTTGTCAAAAGGCGGAAAAAAATCCTCAGTACCCATTTTGCGCCCGCCCGCCTGACCCCGGTATCAGCCCCCAGGGCAGTTAAAACTACGTCCTTATTGATTTATATATATTTTTAATCCAGATCTGGAAGCGGATGGTGGTTGCCGCCCCTGTGTTTAGTTTTTGCATAGATAGACTGAACTTATAGCTTTTACTCCGGTCTCAGCTCCACAAAATTTAACCATTCCCGGCCCCTACCATGGGGCCACCCCAAATATGAGGTAATCAAAATCAACTATGTCTAAGGAAAAACAAGGATTTTATATTTTAGGAGTCACCACCCACGGCCACAAATTCCGGCCATCGGACTGGGCCGAACGGCTCGCCAGCGTTTTTGGCAGCTTTGATGGTCGTCAACGCCTGCGTTATAACCCGCTGGTCACCCCCGCCAGACACGAGGATCAACACTGCCTGTTCGTCTCCAGCCTGATGGCTGCAAGCAACCCAGACGGATATGGCTTTATTATGAACTTTGCGGCCGGCAACGGGCTTGAGGTCAAAATCACCGGGCAACCGGACAGCTATGAACCCGAACTGAAAAACGTCGCCTGATAAGCGACAGTCAATGGCCTGGAAAGACGCGGACTAGGAATTCCCCTCCGCTTAGATTCCAGGCCTTAACCCGAACCTGCATTCCCTCACTTGCATTAATCCTACAGGCCGGATAATTCCATTCTGCCGATGTGAGACTGTCCCGGCTATACGGCCGGTTCTGAGCCTTTCTGCAGGTCGGTGAACAGCTGCAACAGCTGGCTTGAGTTGAAGATCATCTTTTCCTCCCAGGACAAACCACTGATCAGTTTACCCGTGGTCTCATCCCTGAAACCGAGCTCCGGATCGCTATCCATCAGCACCCGGTAGTCGAGGCTGATCTCTTCACCGGCAGGAATGTCTCTACAGGCAAAGATGAAACCCAGATGCCAGATACAATTAGGCGTGAACGAGTGATTGATGTAGTAGATATCACTGTGTTCAGGGTCAGAGGAATAACAATCTTCAAACCAGCAGATCGAGGTCTGCAAGACCGGTGAATCCTCCGGCATGGCCAGCAATTGTTCACGGCTGTAGAAGGTATGGATGTTGTCAGGAAATTCGATGACACGGCCCTTGCGGATCATCTCATCGGCGAACAGGCCATGCCCGGCATTGGGGATAGTGGAAATATCGACTCGGCAACGAAAACGTAACACGTTCAACCCTCACTTAAGGTTACATGGAAACACCCGCAAACACCTGTTGGTAGTGGATCAACGGGGTAAATTCGGCCATCACCGCAGGGGCCACGGGATGAGCGAAACCGGCGTGATATTAGAAGGGAAAATGTCGGCTGTCCAGCGGCTTTAATGAAAGGGGTGTGTTCTGCCCATCCACTAAGGAAATAATCTACGGAAGGATTGCCGCGAGTTATTCAGCAAGGCTTATACACCGTCATCCACAAAAAGGTTTCACCGCCGATAGTCCGATAATCGGCCGACTCAATCGTGAAGCCGGTGTTCTCCAGGTCGGCATACAGTGCATCGGTATTTTTATGACTGTAAAATAATTTCTGGTTCATGAATTCCTTATACCCATCAAATTCACTGCTGCCGGTGTATTCCTCGGTGGCGTAGGTAAACAGCGCCTTACCCTCGGGTTGCAACCAGCGATAAAATTTCTGGAACATAGATGGGTGGTCGCTGGCCGGAATATGGAACAGGCTGTAACTGGCGGTGATGGCCGCAAACTGATCCCGTGCAAAATCCACCGCACGCAGATCAGACTGAATGGTGTTCATCTGCGGAACATACCTTGCCGCCAGTTCAAGCATTTGTTCGGAAAAATCCACGCCGGTCACCGCCCAGCCGCGCTCGATGAAATAACGTCCCAGGGGTTCGCCTGCGCCACACCCCAGATCGAGCAAGGTACCCGGTTTATCCTTGACCCGTTGATAAAACGTCTCCAGCACCTCGGTCATATCGAACTGACCGCGGTTCTGCTCATAGGTCCCGGCGAAGCCATTGTAAATATCCTGTAGTGTTGTACTCATCGCACCTTTCTCTATTTGTTGTTTTTATTGCGCGGGGCTGCCAGTCCACGACGCTCATTCGTTCATAACCGATTGTATTGACTATAGGACAAAAAACACATACGAAATACCGACGGTACAAAATAGCCAGACAGTGAGTCAAACGAAACAACGTCAATCACGTAAGGCTTCTGGAATAATGGCAGTCTCAGCCGTCTTTGTTTTGCAGCCAGGCATCTATTTGCGAAGTAACGGACTCAAGTGGCAGGCAGCCGCTGGCAATAAATTCAAACTTGTCTCCTTGTTGAATCACCAACGAGGGGAAGCCTCTTACTCCGGCCTGTTGGGTGGTCTGAAAATGCTGCACAGTTTTTTGTTTTGCCGTATCGGCATGAAAATGTGCAAGGAATGTCTCAGCCGCTATATCATACTGTGTCGCCAGTTCGGCCAGGGTCTCAGCCCTGGTGACATCCTGTTGTCCGACATAAAAGGCAGACTGGATAGATTTGAAATAGGAAAAAATGCTCTCCGGACTCAGTTCAGCCACCGTAACGACGGCGCGACTGGCCGGCTCAGTATCATAGATAAAACCATCCGGCATCGCACCGTCAAAACTGAAGGACTGCCCCGTCATTTTGTGGACCTCGTGCCAGTGATGCAGGATCTCATCACGCAGACTGGCCGTCATTGGCGCCGTCGTCCCCGGGCGCAAGCCACCCAGGATCAGGGCAATGCTCAGGCGTTCGCCATAGCCGGCACGAACGGCCTCAATGACCGGGGAAAAACCCCAGCACCAGGAACACATGGGGTCGGCGAAGTACCAGAGTATGGGAGGTGATGACATTATTGTTTCCTGTTTCAGTCATATTACTATAGGGCACCTCTAACAATAATCGAGCAAAAGATACCTGGCCAGGCCATTGGCCGGCTGAAAACACTATTTAATAGCCCTCAGTAATCCTATAATCACTGATTATTTTCAGGATCCCCTACCCGCATGTTTACTCAGACCAGAGCATCATATGTCCGTCATTGAATTACTCAGCCTTATAACCTTACTGACCGGCGTATGGTATTGGCTGGATGGGATGAGCGCCAAGGAGATTGCAACCAAGGCGGGCTCACGTCTATGCAAATCACATGATGTCTATTTTCTGGATGAGACCGTGGTACAAACCAGGGTAAGACTGCGCCGCAATTCTGCCGGCCATATCGTATTTTACAGAGAGTATCGCTTTGAGTTCACCAGTGATGGGGCATATCGGTATCGCGGCAAAATCTGTTTACTCGGCAAACATGTCGTCTCGACCGAGATGGAAGCCTATCGGCAAGACGTTGAACGGCAATAAATAACTCCAGTGAGTTTAACTGACGATGCGGGTTAGCAGACTCGTCCATGTATTTTCATTTGCCATCACTGCACCGATTATCTGCCCTATCTGAAACAAACAGAGTCAACACGCAGTAATTTTTATAAAATTACCGACGTGGACTGTAACCTTCCTGTTATTCTTATTCTTGAAGATTCGCCTCGACAAATTATTTTCAAGAAAGAGTTTGTTGTTCGCTATCCAACAATAATATGCACCGGCATAAAAATGGAAAACAAATACTTATTTATGGTTCGCTTTGGCACGTTATCTGCGAACTATTTTCTAATCGCCAGCACGCCATCACCGTGTAACTCCGCACCAAATCCCGCCATGCGCAGACGCTTGGCCACCTCGTTAGGGACATCACGCCCACTGGTAAGCTTGTTGGGGGTACCGGTGTAATGAAACAGACGACCCTTGCGCCGGATCACTCTGGCGAGCTGATCGTAAAACACCTGCGAGTAGAGTTCACCGGCGATACCGAAGCGCGGCGGGTCGTGCAAAATGGCATCAACCGAGTTATCGGCCACGGACGTGATTTGCTCGGCGATGTCACCCAGGGTCAGACTCAATACCTCGCCCGGACTGGGTGACCAGGGGTTAATCTCGCGCAACCAGCACACATCCGGATTTTTTTCGTAAGACAACACCTGTCGGGCCTGACCCTGTACACACCAGGCGGCAAAATAACCGAGGCCGCCACAGGTATCGAGGATCACCTTGCCGCGCGGCTGGATCAGTTCGACCTTGGCCTGAGCATCGGTGTAGGGGGAGATGCGCGCCGTGGGGAGCATCTTGATGCCATCGATCTCAAAGGTCGGCGGGCCCCACTCCGTCGGCACCAGTTTGATGAGCGACTGGCGAAAACGCGACACCGGCAAAAAGACGCCGTCATCCCAGTAGTAAATGGTGCGCTCTTTACAGACCTCAAGATAAGGGAAGGTCTGCCCTTGCCAGACCCAGCCGCTATCATTCACCGTCACGCTCGTGGTCGAACGCCCCAGGTCGAGGGAGCACTCGAGCACGGGCACACCGGCCTGCTTTGCGGCGATGAATCGGTCGTGTTCATTACGGGTTAGCAATGGGCCCATGACAGTCCCTGTGAGAAGTAAACACCAGCCTTGCTAAACAAATCGGGTACTAACTGCATCGGCTGCACATCGCCTTATTCTATATATAGTAGGACGGTTACGATACCTAATCACCACATCCGGGTCAGCCCGGGCCGAGGATGTAACAAACAACACAAGTAGATCGCAGAAACCGATTTGACCCTGTCGCGCCTCGGCCCATAGGAGTAGACTATGCGCCCCATTTGCTGGCATACACGCCCCCGATAATGAGTATTTCATGGTAAGCCCCACCCTGCCCTTCGATTTTACCGACCTGAACGACCAGCTCGAGGCCCGTTTTCTGGAACGCGGAATGGACTATTACCTGCGCGGCAGGGTGACGAAGCTGAAGATCCAGCAGGGTGGTCGGCTAATCACCGGCCAGGTGCGCGGTAGCGGTCGTCGCGCCTATGACGTCCGAATCGAGATCAGCCCGAGTTCCGATGGGCCACAAATCAACGGCGAATGCTCCTGTCCCGTCGCGTATGACTGCAAACATGTCGCCGCCCTGTTGCTGGCGGCGCTGGGCAAACATGAAACCGCCCGTCAGGAAGAGGAGGATAGCCATCATTCCAGCGCCACCCTCACGGCCAAGGCCTGGCTGGCGGAAGTGGAACATGCCTTACAGCCCGAGCCCGCCCGGCTGCGCTATGGCCCGGATGAACAGCGTCGTCTGCTGTATATCCTGCGGCTGGATGAAGCCCCCGCCGCCGGCCGCTTAATGCTCGATATGCAGACCGCCCGCAAATTGCAGAATGGCGGTTATGGCAAGACCACCCACTTCAACCCGGATAACCTGATGCAGCACGGCCTGCTGAGTTTCATGCTCGATGCCGATGTCGAGATCACCCAGCAGTTAAAGATTCACCAACAGCTCACCCAGCAGCCGATAGATCGCCTCAGCGGCAAAGACAGCGGCAAGATCCTCCGCGCCATCCTGCAAACCGGCCATTGCCTCTGGCAGGACAAGGACGGGCCCAAGCTGTTGCCCGGCCCGGCCCGGCCCGCCAGTGTCCGCTGGCGGATGGATGAGGCGGGTAACCAACATCTGGAAATGGGCGTTACCCCTCCGGCCACACACATCCTGCCGACCCAACCGCCGATGTATCTGGACCTGACGCAAAACTGGTGTGGTCCGATCGAAATCGATTTCCCTGAAACTCTGTTAGAGACCCTGCTCAATGCACCGGCGGTCACACCGCAGGAAATCGACACGGTGGATAAGCGCCTGGCCGCCCTGAAGGTCAATCTACCGCGTCCGGAAAAACTCCGGATCACCAAACGCCCGACCCAGCCGCCGATTCCGGTATTGATCCTCGCCAGCTATACCGAAACCTATGACGCCTGGTTTAACCGCTTCAATGACAGCATCCCGCCGCAAACCGAACCGCTGCTGCAACTGCGTTTTGATTATGACGGCGCACTGATCCTGCCCGGCGATACACAAAAGGATTTCACGCGTCGTGAAGACAATTTGTTAATACAGCAGGCGCGGGATCTAAAATCGGAAAAACAATTCATAAAACGTCTGCGTCAGTCCGGCGCGATCCGCTTTGACGAAGAATACGGTGAAGAAGGTGCGCCACCGGACAGCTATGTGCTGGCCTGTGACGCCGATGATGAAGAACGGCACTGGCTCGATTTTTTATTAGAACAGTTACCGCAACTGCGCGATGCAGGCTGGCTCATCCAGACCGAGGCAGACTTTCCCTACCGCCTGGCCGAGGCAGAGGACTGGTCCATGTCGCTGGAGGATCGGCCCGACAATCACTGGTTTGACCTGGAGCTCGGCATCAAGGTCGATGGCGAACAGGTCAATCTGCTGCCCATCCTGTTACAGCTGATCAACAAATACCCGCAGCTGTCCAGAGGCGGTGAACTGCCGGAACACGACTATCTGCTCGCGCCGCTGGCGGATGGACGCATGCTGCCCCTGCCGATGGCCCGGCTGCGACACATCCTCGATGTGCTGGTGGAATTATATGACCCGGCCAACCTGCAACAGGGGCGCCTGCAACTGCCCGAATGGCGCGCGGCGGAACTGGCCGAACTCAGCCGCGCGGCCGACAATGCCGCGTCCCTGCGCTGGCTGGGCGGGGAACGACTCCGGCAGTACGGCGAGCGCCTGCGTAATTTTAAAAGCATCAAACCCATCGCCGCGCCCAAAGGCTTCAAGGCCAAACTGCGCCCCTATCAGAAGGACGGTCTGGGCTGGCTGCAATTCCTGCGCGAATATAATTTTAATGGTGTGCTGGCCGATGACATGGGCCTCGGCAAGACCGTGCAGACCCTGGCGCACATCCTGCTCGAAAAACAGGCCGGCCGGGCGCAACACCCCACCCTGGTGATCGCCCCCACCAGCCTGATGCACAACTGGCGACACGAGGCCGAACACTTTACCCCGCAACTGCGGGTCCTCACCCTGCACGGTCCGGAGCGCAGTCAGTATTTTGATCAAATCAAACACCACGACCTGATCCTCAGCACCTATCCGCTGCTGGCCCGCGATGAAGTCGTGCTGACCCGCCAACCCTGGCACACGGTGATCCTCGATGAGGCGCAGTTCATCAAAAACCCCCGCGCCAAGGCCACCCTCGCCGCGCATCAACTCCAGGCCGAACACCGCCTGTGTCTGACCGGTACGCCGATGGAAAACCACCTCGGCGAACTCTGGTCACTGTTTCACTTTCTGATGCCGGGCCTGCTCGGGGATGAACGCCAGTTCCGCAAACTGTTCCGCACGCCGATCGAAAACCACGGCAACACCGAGCGCTCTGCCCGGCTCGCGCAACGGGTCGCACCGTTCATGTTGCGCCGCAACAAGGAAGAGGTGGCGTCCGATCTGCCGCCCAAGACCGAGATCATCCGCAGCGTGCCGCTGGAAGGTGCGCAACGCGACCTGTACGAAAGTATTCGCCTCACCATGCACGACAAGGTGCGGCAGGCCATCCGTCACAATGGTTTGAATCGCAGTCACATCATCATCCTCGATGCCCTGCTCAAGCTGCGTCAGGTCTGTTGTGACCCGCAACTGCTCAAGCTGTCCACAGCGAAGAAGGTCAAAACCTCCGCCAAACTTGAAATGCTGATGGGCATGGTGCCCGAGTTGCTGGAAGAAGGTCGGCGAATTTTGTTGTTCTCGCAATTCACCAGTATGCTCAGTCTGATCGAAGTGGAATTAAAAAAACATAATATCAGCTACGTTAAACTCACCGGCCAGACCCGCGACCGCGCCACACCGATCCAGCAATTCCAAAACGGTGAGGTACCGCTATTTCTGATCAGCCTCAAGGCCGGCGGTACCGGCCTCAATCTCACCGCCGCCGATACCGTGATCCACTA
>JAHEDB010000061.1 GCA_024641465.1 Chromatiales bacterium
AGCGTGAATCTTCTGTGTCACGGAAACTACGCCATTTGATATACTCGGCCGAATCGAAGATCTTTTCCAGGTCGCGTGGTTTGGACAACTCGGTAAAGCTGTCGAAGCCAAACATTTGCGGCGCCGTGGCGGAGATGAACGGACAGAAACCGGCGGCAGCAATATTCGATACATTGCTCAGCAGGGCGATGTCATCCGGGTGAGAGGAAAATTCATAGTCGCCAATCAGCGCGGCATAGGGTTCACCACCGGCAATACCGAATTCGCTTTCGTAAATCTTCTTGAAGGTCTGGCTTTGGTCGAACTCAACCGCCTTTTCCAGGTCCTTGGACAGTTCCTTCTTGCTGAGGTTCATCATGCGCAATTTGAGCATGGTGCTGGTTTCGGTATTCATCACCAGGTGGTTCAGGCCACGCCAGGAACCTTCCAGTTTCTGGAATTTGTCATTTTGCAGGATGGCGGAAAGCTGTTTGGACATAACCTTGTCAATCGCTGCGATGGCGGCATTGATGGTGACCGTAAGGTTCTTGTCCCACTTGACCGTGCCCTTCATGGCCTCCTGGGTGAGGGTCTTTAACAGTTCCTCGGTTTCATCACGGGGTGTCTGTTTGGTTGCGCCAATCGCCTGTTCCAGGAAACTGACTTCTGCAACTTCGGCTTCGGCTGCCTGGCCTTGTTCTGCTGTTTCTGTACTCATTATTTGTCACCTTCGTCTTTACCTTCACCTTCACCAATACCCAGCTCGCTGGACAGGGATGTCATGGCTTCTGAGTTACTCAACAGTTCTTCAAGCACGGCTTCCAGCTCTTCGGAGCGGTCTGCCTTGGTCAGCAGGTCACGCAGCTTGTTACGTGTGTCGAGTAGTTTTTTGAGTGGCTCAACCTTTTCCACCACCTTGTGTGGTTCGAAATCTTCCATGCTCTTGAAGTTGAGATTGACTGCCATTTCACTGCCGTCACCTTGCAGGGTGTTTTCGACCTTCATTTGCAGTTCAGGCGAAATGTTGCGCATGACTTCGTTGAAGTTATCGCGGTCGATACTGGAAAATTTGCGATCCTTGAGTGGTTTCTTGTTGGCGTTGTCGCCGGAGTAATCACCCATCACACCCATTACAAACGGGATTTCCTTTTCTGCTACCGCACCGTTGGTTTCAACGTCATAGGTGATATGTACTCGTGGTTTCCGTACACGCTTCAGTTTGTCATGAATGCTCTCTGCCATGGTAATGTCCTCTGTTATTCAGTCTGTTTAATCAAGTTGCTTGTTAGAGCTCGGCTTAGTCATCATCTGTTCTTACACCGGTTAATGAACTGTAGTAATCCCGTGATGATGAGTCCGGAATCAGTTCCCGCATGAGTTCATTAAGGTCCATCTCGCCCCAACGTACCGCCTTATCGAGGATGTAGGAAATCGGGGAGTGGGGCTCTGTGCTGCGAAAAAAGTTGGAAATGCTATTGAGATGACGGAAGGCATCGGCGCGGGATTTGATGGCGCCTGTTGCAACGGTCACGACACCGGATTGACCCTGTGTGACAACACCGTCCTCACCGATATCTTCTTCGTTGGATGACTCCACCGGCAGTTTGAATCGTGCGATATGCTTGACGACACTCAGGGCGTCTTCCAGGGTATTGATAATATTGCTGGTCGGCGGGGCTTCCTGCGTACCACACAAGTTATCCAGCGCCTGACTGATTTGTTTGTATTCATTAATAGATACGGCAACATCATCACACAGATTGACGAAGAATTCCTGACTGGAACCGGCAACGGCCTGTTCGATATCTTCGAGGGTGTAGCCGATCTTGGCGGCCTTTTTGGCGCGGGTGCTGTCGTCGGCGATCTTCTGGATATCGAGGGCCTGTTTGTATTGCCAGAAACTGAATGGTCCGGGTTCACCGCCTTCGGTAATAATGACATTACGAATCGGGGCGATGAGTACGCCTTCGGCCCCTTCGCCATTCAGACCGGTCAGTGGCGCCAGGCGGGTTTCGATGCCGTCTTCTTCGTCGGGCAGGGGATAGATACTGTCCCAGTAGTTATCAATCAGTTTGTGTATGACGGAAAATCCGTCACGCAAGCCCTGAAAGCCGGCGCGGCGAATCAATGCCTCGGTGTACCAACTGGCGACCTCGAGGTCCTTGGCGTGATGTTTGAGGATCTCCGGTGCCAGTTCGAGGATCTTGTACCAGTTTTCTATCGCCTCACTACTACCACCATCAAACATGCTATGGCGTTCCGCGGCACGGGCGGCATTCCTGGCATCTTTAATCTGGTTATAGATTGATGTCGCTGAGGAATCCTGGCGGATGTCATCACCGACTGAATTATCTTCCGAGATGGGGCCGACCAGACCTTCTATATCAATTAATGCGGGTGATGGCATTTTCCTTTTCCTCTCCTCATGTTATTCACACCTGGCCAATTTGTTTTAGGCTAGAGGCGATTCGCTTATTCCTGCGCGGCATCCTTGTTATTGATTTGCACAGCGTTTAACCGAAATTATTGTCGCTGGCTGTATGGTGCTGATGCAGGAACAAGTATTAATGTTCCCTAATATAGCTCTTTCTAATTACCTCTAAACAACACCTAAGTCTTGAATTTCTTTGCTTTTATATGACATCAGCCTGGTGATGTAAAGACCTGATTACATTTTATTCAGTATGCCCTGTCTTAAGTTTAAGCCTTTATTTATAGGGTAAAAGTCCTGGTTCACCGTTGGGTACATCGGATTGTATTACTACTTGCCCACTTCCCTTCTCAGCATGTTTCTATGATTCGACTTAGTCTAAATCTATTCACCAACCGGTTTTTACTTTCTCCATGACAATAAAATCTTATTGTTAGGGCTGGCTATATTTTATGCAAACCTTTAAACTTTTGTCCACACATATCTTGTTGTGATGTGTGTTTATTAGCAATTTTATTTGTTCGGTTGCTTGGTATACTGCAAATCAAATTTGAACAGGGTGGGCGGATGTCGTTTGCGCTTCACTTAAAGTATATTAAGTCATATTAAATAAAGGGTGTGATGCAACAATCTGTGAACCAGCTCACAGATTTGTCACAAGTGGATCTAATTAGAAGACGATTTACAATGAATGCATTGAAATCAGACAGCCATATCAGGATGATATTTGTATGTCGATCACAATATCTATAGTCAAGTCACCAGCAGAGGTTTTTAACCAGCAATCCAGCATGGCGTTTGCTGAAAAGGGCGGGACGATCGGTCGGTCGACCAATAATTACTGGATCCTTGACGATCCGGAACGGTTTATTTCCTCCCGGCATAGCCAAATCACCTGTCAAAACGGTCAGTACTATCTTACCGACCTCAGCACCAATGGTACGTTTCTAAATGGGTCTCACGAACCCATCGGTAAGGGCAATAAAGTCGCGCTGAATGATGGTGATACCTTCAGTTTCGGTGATTATGAATTTATGGTGAGCCTGGCCGACAGTGAGCAATTTGTTGGCGGATCACCCTTTTCCTTTGTGCCGGAAACCCCGGGCATTGAAGTGGATTATCTGGATGAGCCGCTTGGGCAGGCCAATGACCCCTTTGCCGCATCGATCGGCGGGCATGTTTCTTCCTCTGAACCCCTGTTTAGTGACTTTAGTGAAACGGACCCTCTGGCCGCCCTGGATAAGGCCAATCAGGGGATGGCCTCACCTGCCGGATCCGACGGTTTTGGACAGGCCAGTTATGCCGACCAGGCCGGGGTTATGAATCAATCGATAACCTGGCCAAATGCGCTGCCGGAATCGGGCGCCGCCATTCCCGATGACTGGGATGATGACCTGGTAGTTGCTGCGGCACCGCCGCAAGTTGCCGTACCGACACCCGCCGTCAAACCTGCCCCTGTGCCCAAGCCTAAATTTCAGGCACAGACAGTAAATAGTGATGTCATTAACCAGCTGGAAGCCCAAAATCGTTTATTACTCGAAGAGAATAAAAAACTCCAGGCTGATGTAGACCTGCTGGCCAAGCAAATCCGTGTCAAACAGAAAATGCCGGGTTCGGCCACGGCCATTGATCACCTCTTGATCGAGGCCATGGGCCTGGCCGGTAAGAATCTGAGCGAAGCCAGGATGATGGAAATCAGTCAGGTCGTCGGTGAACTGATGCGTGAGACCATTTCCGGCCTGATGCAGGTGCTGACCTCTCGCAGTACGGTCAAGAATGAATTCAGAATGAATGTGACAACGATCCAGCCGATTGAAAATAACCCGTTGAAGTTTTCGGCCAACATCGAAGACGCCCTTGAAAATATGTTTATTCGCGATAGTCAGGCCTATAAAAAACCGGTCGAAGCGGTGCGGGAGGGGTTTCAGGGGATAGCCGAACACCAGGTGGCGATTCTCGCCGGAATCCGCGCGGCCTTTCGCGGCGTGATTGAGCGGTTCGACCCGGTCGGCCTTGAGCAGCGTTTTGAAAAATATCGCAAGGCGGGTTTACTGCAAATGGTTAATAAAGGTAAGAACTGGGATTCTTACAAGGAATATTATAACGAACTGGTCAATGATATGGATAATTCATTCCAACATCTGTTCGGTTATGATTTTGTTCAGGCCTATGAAGACCAACTGCTTAAGCTTTCCTCTTCACGGAAAATACACAACAAAAGATAATTAAAATAACGCAACAACAGTAAGTATCTGACAGGAATAATTTTTGGTTAGGGAAGGGACATGAGAATACTAAATTTATTTTATGCAAGTTGTCTTGCGATCACATTAATATCTGTTTCAGCCTGTTCTTCACTAAATAGTGCCGTTGGCGGTGTGTTTGGTGCGGATACCGATTTGACGCTGTCATTCAAGGTCGATTCCGATATTAATCCGGATGAAAACAAGACGCCATCACCACTGTTTATCAGGATGTATGAGCTGAAGTCTACCAAGCTGTTCGATAAGGCGAACTTTATCGATATCTATGAGCAGGACAAGGCTACGCTGGGTGAAGATTTTGTCGCGGTACAGAAGCTCAAACGCCTCAAACCCGGCGAGGACAGGGAAAACAGTTTTGTCCTGAACAAGAATACCCGCTTTGTCGCCTTATATGCTGAGTTTCTGAATTATAAAAATGCCAAATACAAACTGGTCATCCCGGTCGTGCAGCATGATGTCATTGGCACAACTATTGTCGTAAAGGTGTCCGGCGACAGCATTTCGGACCCTGATAAGGTCGCGCAAAGTAAGGCGCAATAAATTTTAATAATAATTAAAAGAACTGGCTGAAGTCATTGCCGGTATGAATTGGGTGTGGATTCACTATCCACTTAAACGGAAAATCGATACGCGACCGACAGGTTCGCGGTTTTGTTATTTGGCGTTGAACAATTTGAGCGCTGTGTGACGGGCTGTTTGTGTCACTACAGGCATAAGTGGCCATTAGGATAAACTTAAATACAGGCAGTAAAACAATGTCTCTAGATAGCAAAGTGGTATGGACGGAGGGGATGTTTCTCAATCCCCAGCATTTCCAGCAACAGGAGCGCTACTTCGAGCGTTATGTTGAAGGCAAGGTTTCGGCCTATGGCGCCTATGGCTGGGGCTTGCAGGAGTATGAAGTTGATACGCAGTTACTCAAACTGGGCAAGATCTCGGTAACCCGCGCCAAGGGTGTATTCCCTGATGGAACGCCATTCAGTTTCCCGGATCTGGAAGAGGCGCCACCGGTGCGCGATATTCCGACCAATACGCACAATACCATTGTTTACCTGGCGGTCCCGGTGAGACGACCCGGCGCCATCGATGTCCTGCTGGACAGCGAATCACAGGGACTGGCCCGCTACTATTCAGCGGAGCAGAATATTCGCGATGTCACCCTGGAGGGCAGCGATAACATCCCGATCAATGTCGGCAAGCTGCGTATCCGGCTGTTGCTTGAATCGGATGATTTGAGCGGGTATGCCTGTATCGGTGTGCTGCGGATCGCCGAGGCGCGTGATGACAGAAATGTCCTGCTGGATGACGAATATATCCCGACCTGTCTGGATGTCAGCAAGATGCCGAAGCTGGCGGCCTTCCTGTCGGAGTTGGCGGGTTTGCTCCATCACCGCGGTGAATCTATTGCGGGCCGTCTGGCGGATACCCAGCGTGGAGGGTCAGCGGAGATTGCGGATTACATGATGCTGCAATTGATCAACCGTCTCGAACCCATGGCCAACCATCTGGCCAGGATGCAGGGCCTGCACCCGCTGAGTCTGTTTACCGAAACGGTGCAAATGGTCGGAGAGATTTCGACCTTTGCCACCAAGAACAAACGCCCGCCGGCGTTCCCGCCGTATCTGCACGATGATCTGCAAAGCACCTTTGTGCCGGTGATCGGCGCTTTGCGCCAGAGCCTGAGTATGGTGTATGAACAAACCGCCACCTCCTTGCCGCTGGTCGAGAAGAAATACGGTATTCGTGTTGCCCAGATACCGGACCGCTCGATGATCGGTACCTCCAGCTTTGTGCTGGCGGCGAGGGCCAATGTCCCCGCTGATGCATTGCGTACCCATCTGCCCGGTCAGATCAAGATCGGCCCGGTGGAGCGAATCCGGCAATTGGTGAATGCCGCCATGCCGGGTATCCCCATCCGACCCTTGCCGGTGGCGCCGCGTCAGATCCCGTACCATTCCGGTTTTACCTATTTTGAACTGGACCGGGGCAGCGATTTCTGGAAAGAGTTAAAAACCTCCGGTGGTTTTGCCGTGCATGTGGGTGGTGATTTTCCCGGACTCGAATTCGAGTTCTGGACCATACGCCAGTAAGTAAAAAGAGACGGAACCTTAACATCAACGTAATTCAGGCAGGATCAGCTTATGTCGACAGACAACCCCGATAAGACGGTTTTCAGGCAACCCGGTGCCGTACCCACCGGAGAGCACACCATCATTCGCCCGATGCCGGGTGGTCGTGGTGGTACTGGCCAGACCTATGTCCCACCGGTGGCGCCTGCCGCTGCACCTGCCTATGGACAAGCGGCGGGCCGACCGGCGCCGATGCCAAACCTCGACGTGCAGGCGGCGTATTTTCGGACCTCGACGGGATTAAATCCGTTGGTCAATGCGGCCTCGATGCTGATCGCCGTATTTGAAAAGACCCGCCACTCGGTGAGCCACCCGGATGTCGGTGGCCTGTATACACGGCTGGTGAACGAGATCAAGGCGTTTGATAATCGCGCCAGGGAGCGGGGCATCAAACCCGAAATCGTATTGGCGGCACGCTATGTATTGTGTGCTGCGCTGGATGAGGCCGTGCTCAATACCCCGTGGGGTGCCGAGAGTGCCTGGGCGCAACGCTCACTGCTGAGTACCTTCCACAATGAAACCGCGGGTGGAGAAAAATTCTTTTTGATCCTCGACCGGATGCGCGAATCACCGGCGGAAAATCTCTATATCCTCGAACTGCTTTATATTTGCCTGAGCCTCGGTTTTGAGGGCAAGTACCGGGTGATCCATCGCGGCAAGGAATTACTGGAACAGATCCGCGAGGGATTGTTTGGTGTGATACGCACCTATCGGGGCGAATATGAACGTGCCCTGTCACCCAGTTGGCAGGGGCTGGGTCGGATCCGCAATACCCTGGCGCAATATGTCCCGATGTGGGTGATTGCCAGTATCGTCGGTGGTTTTATGTTGCTGTCTTATTCGGGATTTCGGGTCTGGTTATATCAGTCTTCATCGCCGGTAGCAGGCAAGCTGTATGAGATCGCCGATAACAAATCCGTCACCGGGAGTGGCCGGTACCAATCAGAACATTTGAAATAGCAGTATACCGGGTAGCCAGATGAAGAAAGTAATCGAATTTTTTAAAAACCGGATAGTCATCTCTATTATCGGTCTTATCGTTCTGTCCCTGTTGATCTGGTTTATCGGACCGGCCATCAAGTTTGGTGACAGCAATTATGCCCCGCTCGGCAGTGCCGTCGCCAGACTGATCGTGATCATGGTGGTGCTGGTTGCCTGGGGACTGAATAATCTGCGCATTCAGTTGCATGAGAAAAAACAGAATGCAGAACTGGTGGAGGATATTCAGGGTAATCAGAATGAACTCGCCATGGGTCAGAACTCGGAAGAGATGCAGCAGATCAATGAGCGTTTCTCTCAGGCCCTTTCGACACTCAAGAAACTCAAATTTCAGGGCCGCGGCGCCAAGAAGGCGCTGTATGAATTACCCTGGTATATCATCATCGGTCCACCGGGTTCGGGTAAAACCACGGCATTGATCAATTCCAGTCTGGATTTTCCACTGGCGGAAAAATTTGGTAAAGGCGCCTTACAGGGTGTCGGTGGGACGCGCAACTGTGACTGGTGGTTTACCAATGAGGCGGTGCTGATCGATACCGCCGGTCGCTATACCACGCAGGACAGCCATAAGGTAGCGGACAGTTCGGCCTGGGAAGGATTTCTGGGGCTGTTGAAAAAGAATCGCCGCCGCCGTCCGATCAATGGCGCCATTGTCGCGATTAGTTTGCAGGATCTGCTCATCCAATCCGAGGAGGAGCGCAACCTGCATGCCCGGACGATCCGCACGCGTATTGATGAGTTGATGGAAAAACTGGAAATCCGTTTTCCGATTTACCTGATGTTTACCAAGAGTGACCTGGTGTCAGGCTTTACCGAATTCTTTGAAGACCTGAGTAAGGACGAGCGTGAACAGGTCTGGGGTGTCTCCCTGCCCAATGCCCCGAGCGCGGGGCAAAGCCCGGACTTCGATTTTCTGGAAGAGGAATTTCAGGGGCTGCTCAAGCGCCTGTATGAGCGGGTGATCTGGCGCATGCATCATGAGCGCGACCCGAGGCGGCGCGGCGCCATCCAGGGTTTCCCGCAACAGATCGAAAACCTCAAACCTGTTATCGACAGCTTTGTCCGCCAGACCTTTGTTAAAAACCGCTATCACTATCAGCCGTATTTGCGCGGTATCTATTTCTCAAGCGGTACCCAGGATGGCAATCCAATCGATCGCCTGATGACATCGGTATCGTCCAGTTTCGGTTTTGCACGTGAACTGGTGCATCAATCCTATCAGCAGGGCAAGAGCTATTTCCTTGGCCAACTGTTTCGTAGTGTGATTTTTCCCGAATCCGAACTGGTCGGATCCAACCGACGCTACGAATCTATTATTCGCTGGTCGCAACGCGCCGGCTACGTGGGGCTGGCGGCAGTGGCCGTGATCATGTTTGTGGTCTGGGCGGGCAGCTTTACCCGTCATGAAATGTTTATGAATGATGTCGAGGCCTATATCGCCGAGTATCAGGCGGAAAACAAACGCCTTACCGCCTGGTCGAACGATATCAGAACGGTATTGCCGGTATTGAACGCCCTGGCC
>JAHEDB010000487.1 GCA_024641465.1 Chromatiales bacterium
GGCAAATCGCCGGTCGTTGCGTCAAGCCAAACAGACGGCATCGATTATCATCATCCAGTTGTATACAACGGGCCCCGGCCGGCTTGCCCTGCGGCATGCCCGGAATGGCGGAAGAGATACTCGGGGCGATACAACAGGCCCCGCAACCGGGTCGGCAGTTCATGTCAGGCTCTGGGCGGTGATTGGAAAAAGGGTATAGGAGAAAATATGCACGGCGCATTATGCCGCAGAGATGACTGGCAACGCAAAGGTGACAGGTCATTAAACGCGGCTAAGCCGGCCTGGATTACTACTCAAACACAACCATGTTTCCCTTGCCCGCCTGCTTGGCGCGGTACATGGCGATATCGGCCTCCTTCAGCACAGTCTCGATGCTTGCCATCTCATCGCCCAGCATGCGGATACCGATACTGCCGCTCAACTGATAGGTTTCCCTGTGCTCAATAGGCTCTTTGAGCGCCGCCTGTATGCGACCGGCAATGCTTAAAGCCTCGTTGCGGGCCGCTTGTTTGTCTGCATTTAACAGACTCAATATAACCACAAACTCATCCCCACCGAGACGACCCGCGATATCTTCACTACGGATGCTGGCCTGTAGCCGGATGGCGACTTCCAGCAGGATGGAATCGCCGACATCATGTCCACTGATATCATTGATCGGTTTGAAATCATCCAGGTCAATCATCAACAAGGCGCCATATAACTGATGTCGATCGAGCGTGGGCAGGATCTTTTCCAGGTACTGACTCAACAAATTGCGGTTGGCCAGTTGTGTCAGGGGATCATGAAAGGCCATATAGGTAATCTTGGCCACCGCCTCATCGCGCGCCAGGACATACGGTCGGATTACCCAAAGATAAATCTTCGGTGTCGACATGACCACCAACAGAACAGCATCCAGAATCGCCTGTTTGAACGAATCGAGGTCATGATAAAGATGCCCCAACAACAACATGATGAACAATTCCACCATACCGATGATGAACGTGATTCGCAGGATGACAATTTTTACTGCGGGTGTTTGCATGATGTATCGGAATTATTCATTGCGTTTAAATTGAAAAGAGCACAATAGATAATTACTCCCGCTAAAAATGCGTCATAGGCATTCTAAATAACTGTTCCGAATTCATATCCATCATTCTTTCACTATAGGAAACCCGTAGAAAAGCCTGCGTCTTTGCGAGGAGTGATAACGACGAAGCAATCTCCATCTTATACCCTGAACAGGAGATTGCCACGGCCTACAAATCAGGCCTCGCAACGACAGCGCTATGTTTGGTTTAGCAGTAACTGGATACCCTTTTGGAGCGCTTATTTAGAATAGTAGAGCAATCTAATCGCTCTTGCATTGTGCGTGAATGAAATAGTCTCCGGGGGGATTCCATTCATAACTGTCGCCGGATGCTGTCCGCCACCCGAAAGGCATTGGCATAGATCGTCCAGGTGTAGGGCACACTGCCACCAGTGGGCATAAAGCTGCCGTCACTGACAAACAGATTGTCGACCCCGTGGGCCCGGCAATCCTTATCCAGTACCGATGACTTTGCATCGTGTCCAAAGCGACAGCCCCCGGCCACCAGATTGGGGGGCGGGGAACCGCTGACACTACCACGGATCTGTTCCGCACCCATTTGTTTTAATACGGCCCTGGCCTGCTCGCTCAGGTATTCGCCGATGACAAGGTCATGGTCGTGATAACCGATACGGATCTTCGCCACGGGGATCTGCCATTTATCTTTTGTTGTTTTATCCAGACTGACGAAGCAATCGTCGGTCGGCAGCCAGTCATTAAAGACCTCAAAGCGCAGGCTCTGGGTTTTGGTAAACTCATCGCGGAGTTTTTGCTTGAGGGCACTGCCCCAGATCAACTTGTCATCGTCGTCCCACTTGAGACTGTCGGCGCGGCCGATGGCATTGGGATGGCGGAGTAAAAAATCGATGGTGCCGCCCTTGGCCCTGCCGAGTTTTTTATCATTGATGTAATACCAGTCCTGCAGGCCACGATTAACAAACGGGCCGCGCGTGTTTAATTCACGGCCGAATTTGTCATACGGAAATTCGCCATAGCCGGAACCGCCAGCCGAGAACAGCAGGTTGCGGCCGACCTGTTGGTAACGATTGGCCAAACCATTGGGGTGTTTGGGGCCGGTCGAGAGTAATAACAGCCGTGATGTTTCGATTGCCTGGCAGGCCACGACAAATATTTTGGCATCGACCTTTTGTAATTGATTATTCGCATCGACATATTCAACGGCGATCACCTTGCCGGTTTGATCACTCAGCAGACGATTGACCTTGGCGTGTGGCTGGATGTGACACTTGCCCGTCGCCACCGCCTTATCCAGCAAGGCGGCGCGGGCGGAACCCTTGGCACCGCTGGCGCAACCATAGCTGCCGCAAAAACCGGAGTATTCACAACTGCGGCGTTGACCTTCCGGCCGGGATAATATCGCGCGCGGTGTCGGCAGGGGATGCAGGTGCATTTGTCGGCAGGTCGTATCGATCAATTGGCTGATAGGGTGTTCGCTGGTG
>JAHEDB010000488.1 GCA_024641465.1 Chromatiales bacterium
CAGACGCTTCGAGTTGAAGTTTAAACTCGAATATAGACCCCATGCCGGGCTCGCTCCTGACAAACAGATCCCCCCCCAGCAGATTCGCCAGATTTTTCGACAGTGACAGGCCAAGTCCGGTACCGCCAAAACGCCGGGCCGTGCTGCTGTCGGCCTGCTGAAAGGGTTTAAACAGTTTGCCAAGTTGCTCGGGGGTCATGCCGATACCGCTATCCTTGACCCGGAAACTGAGTTCCCGGCTAAGGGCATCATAATGCACGGCGACGCGCACGGAGCCCTTGTCGGTGAATTTGATGGCATTACTGCACAGATTGAGCAGGATCTGTTTGATGCGCACCGAATCGCTGAGTATTTTTTCCGGGATGGGGAATTCATAATCGATACCGAAATCCAGTCCCTTGGCATTGGCCAGCCCCATCACCAGCGACTCGACCTCGGCGACCTGTTGCAGGGGATTGATCGGTAACTTTTCTACCTGTAACTCACCGGCTTCGACCTTGGAGAAATCGAGGATGTCGTTGATGATGCTCAACAGGTGGTTGCCGCTGCGGCGGATCGTCTTTAAGGCGTCCAGGCGCTGTTGCGTCGTCTGGTCATCATCCAGCGCGGAATCGGCATAGCCGATAACGGCCGTCAACGGCGTGCGTATTTCGTGACTCATATTGGCCAGAAAGCTCTCTTTGGCGCGGGTTGCCACCAGTGCCTGATCCCGGGCAATGGTAAGTGCCTGTTGCGTCTGTACACGTTTAAGGATCTCCCGCTCCAGGTCCTGGCGAATCGCCAGCTCCCGCTCACGGGTTGCCTCGCGAAAGGACTTGATCACCCAGGTGAGCATGACCATGCCGCCGATAAAAAATGTCGTCACGGCAAGATGTGAATAATCATCAGAAGACTCGAGATACGTGGCCTGGATCACCAGATAGGGGCCATAGATGGCCAGCGCCGCGTAGCCAAAATACCGTCGGTTCCATGGGATAAAACTCAAACCACCCACGGCCACCAGATGCAGGGCGATACCATATAGCGCACCCTCACCAATAACATAGATCATCGCGTTGAGTATCGCGGCACTCATCAAGGCAAGGAACAGGCCAATCCGTTCTACATCAATTAACGTGCCGGCGCGCGGTAACCACCAATAAACAATCAGCGCGGTGGGAATGATCAGGCTGCGTACAGCAAGAAATTCCCATTTGTATTGGGGGACATAGATCAGGTCCAATGCCCAGAAAATAAGAAACAGCGGGACCGCCACCTTATTGGAGATAAGGCTGATCATCTGGCTTATTTCAGCAAATTTTTCCTGCTCGAGCTTTGTCATCGGTATTACCAGGACATGATTTGGTTGCTTGCCATGCGGCAATTGAGACAGGCAACCTGGACATACCTCAACCTCAGGTCACTACGCATCTAATGTCCTGCTTATCGGCATAAATAGTGCTGTGTTAAGTTTTAACGAGGAATTTTCAGGCGATGGATGACACAAAACCACATAATTCACAATGTTTTACACATCGTGATCCTTTGTCAGGAGCGGCATCAATTCCAGAATGGCCGGCGTCACATCCGGGTGGGCCCTCACTCCCTCTCTCACCAGGGGATCCGGATCCGTGACAAGCATGGCCAGGATCTCCGCCGTGGCGTTGTAATTCATTGCGACCAGATGCCTGACCTCGACCGAGGTGTCTTTGGCCAGGATCTTGAGGACTGACGGGTACATATAACCGCACTTGGCCAGGCGCAGCCTGACTGCGTGGTCCTTGTCGTGCGCCAGGGTAAGCTTGGCCTGTTCCGGTGCATCAATATTCAGCGCCAGGGCCATGCGCACCTCGGCACTGGCGTCAGTGGCCAACCGCAAATATGCTGCCACAGGCGCGCGGCGATTCGAGGCAACCGCCACCCTTACCGCCTCGACTTCATCACCGGCGAATCGGGTTAACAGGTCTGTGGGGCTTGTCGTGTTTGAGGCCTGTTTGATCCTCTGGCTGATCGCCAGGTCAAATTCATCCGCCTTTACCGCCCCAAGGGGGAGGAAAATAATCGCGCTTAACAAGCCTAACTGAATGATTTTCATCGACAAACCCCGATATATTAGAAAACTCTAATACTATATCGGTTCAGCTGTGCTTGGCTTTACCTATAATTTATGGGTAATTTAGTCAGGGTGTGGCTGATAGGGCGATGGGTTACACAAAGACGAGATATCGACAGTACCGCAAGGCCGAGCCTGCACAGCCCCCCTACTGTTTGTTGATACGGATCCATTCGGGCGCATTATTTTTTTCGCTCGCGGGGATAACCACCTCGGTATCGGCCCTGGTTAAGGTCGTAGCCCACTGCCTGACCGCCTCGGCCTCATCCCGACCACCGGGGTGGCCGGTGTAAGCGATAATCGACAGGATGCCCCCCGGCATTAATAACCCAAAGGCCTGTTGCAGGGCGTCGAGCGTGCTGGCCTGTTGCGTGGTGTGTGCTTTGTCTCCCCCTGGCAGATAGCCCAGGTTGAAAACCATGGCCTTTAT
>JAHEDB010000062.1 GCA_024641465.1 Chromatiales bacterium
CAATGCCTTGTTGAATCAGGACTCGCCGCTGTTGGCTCAGGCACAGACAGTCGTCGGTGAAGGTCCGGCCAATCTGCGACTATTCGAACACTTTTTACCGCAACTGCTGGGCAAGCGCGTGGTGGTGGTCGGTCGTTACCCCGGCTTGCAACAATATCAACAGCGGTTTGATCTGGAGGTGCTCGAACGTCAGGCAGGTGAGTGGGACCTGCCTGATCCGGCCTGTGAATATGTGCTCGGTAAGGCAGACTGGGTGTTTCTCACCGCGAGCAGTCTGACCAACAAGACCTTTCCGCGCCTGGCCGAACTGGCCAGTGACGCCACCCTGGTGCTGATGGGGCCGACGGTGCCATGGCTGCCCGAGCTGGCCGAGTTCGGCGTCGATTTTCTGGCCGGGGTACGCATCGTGGATGAAAAGGCCCTGCGGCAGACCGTCATGGAGGGCGGTGGCACGCGTATTTTTGATAACGGTGTGCAATATTGCGTGATGGATATCGGCACGCAGGCCATGCAGCAACACAAAGTCGACATCGCCGACCTGTTCCAGGAACGGGACAGACTCAAGCAGGAAATGGAACAGTGGTATGCCAATCGGCAGACGAGCCGTTTTCCAAAACACCAGCGGCTGGAGGTAATCGATCAACAGTTGTCGAAACTGGATAGCCAGTATAAGCGCATGTGGGATGCGCGGCATATCCAAAATTAAAGATTGAACCGCCAAGACGCCAAGAACGCCAAGGTTTAACTTATTTATGTTGAAATGGTATCGACCGATTGAAACGAAGTTGGCTCGGGGATAGCAAAGAAGTAATTCACCGGACTGGATAGCCAGTATAAGTGAATGTGGGATGCGCGGCATATCCAAAATTAGAGATTGAACCGCCAAGTCGCCAAGACGCCAAGACGCCAAGGTTTAACTTATTTATGTTGAAATGGTATCGACCGATTGAAACGAAGTTGGCTCGGGGATAACAAACAAGTAATTCATCGGCTACGACACCGTCATGAATGAGTAAAGAAATTTTATTCGGAGTAATATATATGACAGCGCAGGCAATAACTCAAAATCCCCTGGCGAAGACCCGCCTGATCATGTATCACAAATCAACATCCAGCGGCATGACAAAATTCTTGCGCCGCGATGGTAAAACCGTATGTGCCTTTACCGCCCTGCCAAAACTGTCGACGGTGATGGACCCGCATGAACGACCCGGTGATGAAAAATTGCTCGCCCATCCATCGCCCCTGCTCAGGCAGGCGGCGGAGTGGCTGGGCATGGAAACGGCAAGCCTCGAACTGGAAAGCGAGTATTGTGAAAAGGTCGATGTCGCCGATGGACCCTTGACCGTCTACCTGGCCCGTTTCAAGACCATCGATCCACCGGAAAAACTGGTAGACAAGGTGGGTGGCAAGTTTGTCACCCTGACCGAGGCGGTAGGCCTGCCACCGGCGGAAATGGAATTGCTACGACGGGCCTATGAATTGATAATGTAACTGAATAAATTCAGAATAAAGAAAAAAATGAACCACCAAGACGCCAAGACGCCAAGAAAACATTATTTTATAGGGTGTCTGTTTCCCTACATGACGAAATTGGAAAGAGACCGATTGGCGGTTGATGGCAATCCTACAGTCATAGAGAGAAAGCCACACATAAAAACTTGGCGTCTTGGCGTCTTGGTGGTGAAAGGTTTTTTATACGGTGGCTTGTTTCTGAACTTGACCCAGGCGGCTCACGCGGAAACCGTCTCCATCGCCGTGGCCAGCAACGCCCTCGATGCCATTAAATTCATCAGCCTGGATTTTCAAAAAGAGTATGGTCACACTACCCGTATCAGCAGTGGCTCGACCGGTAAACTCTATGCGCAGATCTATAATGGTGCGCCGTTTGATGTATTTCTTGCGGCGAATGCGCGGGAGCCACAGCGCCTGGAAGAGCAGGGGCTGATCGTCAAGGGTAGCCGCTTTACCTATGCCCTTGGTCAACTGAGTCTGTGCAAACAGGCCGCGCTAAAATCGAATAGCCTGGTTGGCATTCTCTCTGAGCCGGCTCTCAAGCGCCTGGCCATCGCCAATCCCAAGACCGCTCCCTATGGGGTGGCGGCGCAACAGGTGCTGGAGTCCCTCGGTGTCTGGCCGGCGCTCAAACCCAAACTCATCAGCGGCGAGAATATCGGTCAGGCCTTGCAATATTTTGTCTCGGGCAACACCCAGGCCGCCTTTCTGGCCCGCTCGCAAATCATGGTAAAACCCATCGCCGCTGAATGCTTTGCCGTCGAACAGAAATATTACCAGCCCATCCGGCAGCAGGCCGTGGTGTTAAAACGTGCTAATGATGCGGTAGCGGTTAAACTGTTTATCGACTATCTCAAAAGTCAAAAGGTGAAGACAGTGTTAAGCAAGCGTTTCGGTTACGGCGTGGAATAGGGTATGGATGCAGCGGCGGTCTGGGTTACCCTCAAACTGGCGAGTATCACGGTGCTGCTGTTGCTGCTGTTCGGACTACCGCTGGCCTGGTGGTTGGCCCATACCCGCAGCCGCCTCAAGGTGCCGATGGAGGCGGTGACCGCCTTGCCCCTGGTGTTGCCGCCGACGGTGCTGGGTTTCTATTTATTGATCATGTTGGGCGCCCATGGTCCGTTCGGTAAGATGTGGATATCACTCACCGGTCATCCCCTGTCATTCAGTTTCACCGGGCTGGTGATCGCCTCGTGTCTTTATTCACTGCCGTTTGTCGTGCAACCCTTACAGGCGGCGTTTGAAAAACTCGATCAACATGCACTGGAGGCCGCCTGGACACTCGGCGCCAGTCACTTGCGGGCCTTCTTTACTGTGGTGGTGCCGCAGGCGCGACGCGGCTTGCTCACCGCCATCGTGCTGGGTTTTGCCCATACCGTCGGTGAATTTGGCGTGGTGCTGATGGTTGGCGGGAATATACCGGGTCAGACCCAGGTGCTGTCCATCGCCATCTATGAACACGTCGAGGTGCTTGAATACGGCGCGGCGCATAAACTCTCGGCGGTACTGTTGCTGTTCTCCTTTGTCGTGTTATTCATCGTCTATGGCCTGAACCGGCGTTGGCATGGAGGCCTGCGGGTATGAGCGGATTACAGGCCAGGGTCGCACTAAGACGCGGTAACTTCGAGCTGGAAGTGAGTCTGCACTTACCACCGCGCGGCATCACCGCCTTGCTTGGTCCCTCGGGCAGCGGCAAGAGCAGCGTGCTACGGATGCTGGCCGGACTCGACCGACCCCATGCGGGCCATATCACCCAGGGCGATACTATCTGGTATGACCAGCAGAAAAAGATCTTTCTGCCACCGCAGCAACGACGCATCGGCATGGTGTTTCAGGACTACGCCCTGTTTTCCCATCTCAGCGTGGCGGACAACGTCGGTTATGGTCTGCCACGTACTGGTCGTCGGGCGCATGTCGAACAATGGCTGAAACGTCTGCATCTGGATAAACATGCCGAACATTATCCGACACAACTTTCCGGCGGCCAACGGCAGCGTGTCGCCCTGGCGCGGGCCCTCGCCACCGACCCCGACATGTTGTTGCTCGACGAACCCTTTTCGGCCATTGATGTCAGCCTGCGGCAGAACCTGCGTTATCAACTCAAGACACTCGTCGCCGATACAAACTGTCCGGTGGTGATCGTCAGTCATCACCTGGAAGATGCCCTGTTGCTGGCAGATCAGGTCGGTGTGATGATCGACGGACACATACTACAATTCGGTGCGACGCAGGATGTCTTTATGCGACCCAATTGCCGGCATGTGGCGCAGGTGCTGGGCTGGCATAATTTTCTGCCCGTGCGCAGCATCGCCGGTCATACCGTCAGCGGCGCGTGGGGAGAATTGTTCATGAATAATGAAGCCGATGTGGCGACCGCGTGGATCGGTATCCGCCCGGAACACCTGCGCATCGCCACTGCCGAACAGGCCGGGGTCGCGGCCACGGTCATGGCCATTCATCAACTGGGGGCGATACGCGCGGTACAGTGCGGTCTGAAGGACGGTACCCAGGTGGAGATGCACACACCCTGGGATGCACCTGTGCCTGTCGCCGGGAGTGCGGTACGGTTACACCTGCCGCTGGCCTATGCGCGGGCCCTGCCGAATTGCGTCCTGCCAGGAATGGAACACGCCAGGCAGAAAGCGCAAGCCGAACAACAGAGAGTACATTCCTCCCGATCTGGCTCCCGATAAACCTCCCCAATTTTGTCCAAAATAAGACAAGCAATGGTGGGTTTGCTCCAATATTGTGCATTAATTTAGCGTTAAACTGTGGAAGAAATCCAATAGAGCCTATAGCCCGCGCCATTTTACATAGAATTTATTGTACTTAAAAAGTTGGCCCGCATGTTGCATTATAATACCTGAGCTTGGTATGACACTTCTGGAATACCAATTCTCCTCCTCCTTAAGTTAGGTAGTTAGTTTGATAAGACTCTTTGGGGCGCCCATGGCGCCCCTTTTTTTATTCACGGTGTAGATGGCCCGCGAACAACGTGATCGACAGCTGACATCGATAGAACATGCGTTAATCGTGACCCGCAGTGTAATCGACAATATAAATTACATTGTAGGTTTTGCTACATGCCGTTAACTTTTTCAAAGAAAATTTTATATAGAAAAACAGTATCTTACTTCACTCAGAGTATATGGCATACCCCTTGCAGAATGGAGTTAACGATAGTTTCCGAGGAACACCGACATGAGCTATGAAACTCTGTTTGCCAATCAGGTCGAGGACTTGCTCGCCGACGAGAAAGCCGTCGTGTTTGATCATCGCGATGCACGCAGCTATGCCGCAGGGCATCTGGCGGGCGCGATGCCGGCATCGGATGAGAATCTCGCCCGTTTGTTCAAAAGCAGGGCCTATGCTCGACCAATCCTGGTGTATTGCTATCACGGCAACAGCAGTCGAGACCTGTGTAAATTCATCATGCAGTTCGGGTTTCGCAATGTCTACAATCTCGAGGGCGGCTGGCAGGCCTGGTCCGCGCACATCAATCGTCTTCAGACAAGCATATCCAATGAATTACGACATTGGTTAGGCATGAACGGCTTTGACGCATCCCATCTCAATTCGCGTATCCAGAACGGCATGAGCAGCCTGATGATTGCCATCCTGCAAGGTAATTTACTTCTTGTCAGAGAGTTGCTCGAGGCAGGCGTCGATCCCAATCTTTTGAATGATGATGACAATAATGCCCTGTGGTTTGCCTGTGTCAACGGCGAGCCGGAGATCATCCGTCTGGTAATCGAATACGGTGTGGATATCGACAATCAGAATATCAACGGCGCAACGGCGCTGATCTATTCCGCCTCGGCGGGAAAAATTGAGGCCGTCAAACTGCTGACCGAGAATCAGGCCAATCTGCATAAAAAGACCCTCGATGATTTTACCGCCCTGGAGAGTGCCGCCAGCCTGCCGGTACTCAAGTATTTGAAACAGTGGTTACAGTCGGGCACTGAACAACGGAATAACAGACAATTACTGGAGAGGGTATAGAGTATGAATGCAACCGAACAAAAGATCAGACAACAGCTGGCCGATAACCCGGTCATCCTGTATATGAAAGGCACCCCGGTCGAACCGAGTTGCGGATTTTCCGCCAAGGCCGCTGCGGTATTGAAGGCAAGCGGCGTAAAATTTTCCTACGTCAATGTCCTGACCTCGCCCTTCATCATGGAAAAACTGCCCGAGGTTTCGGACTTTCCGACTTTCCCGCAATTGTTTATCAATGGCGAGATCATCGGCGGCAGCGATATCGTCGAGGCCATGTATAACAGCGGTGAGCTGATGCCCTTGTTACAGGCCGCGACCGGACAAACCGCATGAACGAACAGGAAATTATTGACCGTGTTCAGGGGCTGTACCCAGATGCCAAGATTGATGTGGCCGGGGCCGATTGTAATTTTGAACTGTATGTAATCGCTGATGCAATGGAAGGTATGGGTTTGTTAAAGCGTCAACAGTCCATCCTCGGCCTGTTCAAGGACGAACTGGCCAGCGGCAAGCTGCATGCCCTGAGTGTCAAGGCCAAGACACAACAGGAACAGATCTGGCAGCTTAACCTGAGCCAGATAAAGGTCTGAACTCAGAGACTTCATGCGTATCGCGATAGCGACAAAGGAAGGTCTGGCGGTCAGTGAACACTTTGGCCATGCCAAACGCTTCCTGATCTACGATGTTAACGGGGAGGCCTGTCAGCTGGTCGAGCAACGCGAGGTCAGTCATTATTGCCTCGGTGGCACGTCGGATAGCAGTGCCCTGAGCGGTATCCTGGAGACGATCAAGGACTGTAAGGCGGTATTCGTCGCCAAGATCGGTGATGGACCAACCGAGAAGCTCCAGGCCAGGGGTATTACAGCCATATCGGATTATGCCTGGGAAGAGATCGAACCCTCTCTGTTGGATTATATAAGTAGGGCGCAATCCTATTGCGCCGCATGTGCCAAATCATCCTGAAACGCACAATTGTTTGTCAGGTAAAATATTTGTTAATGTTTTAAATATCTCGTAGGGCGCAATCCTATTGCGCCGCATGCGCCAAGCCATCCTGAAACGAAAAATTGTTTTCCTGGTAAAATTTTTGTTAATGGTTTGTAAATAGTTAGACGCTTTTTTTGGCTCATTCGGCGCAATAGGATTGCGCCCTACGGTGTTTTATAAAACGTAATTAGTCAAACCTTCCTCACGTAACATGGTCTTAAATTCCTTATCTCGTAGGGCACAATCTCATTGCGCCGAATGAGCCAAAAGATGCGCCTGACTAGTTGATAAGTCGTTAAACTAAATATTTAATATGAAAACGATTATACGTCTCATGATGGTTCGACACATACGGCGCAATGAGATTGCGCCCTACAAATTTAATTAATCAATCCTTCCCCACGCAACATGGCCTTATATGCCTTCATCACCGGCCGACCGATCATGGTCTCGGCATACAGGCGTTGTTCGTATACCTGCATAATTATATCGTCGTTGCTTTGACGGCGGGCGTTTGCGATGAGCTGGTGGTGGGCGGCGCTGAGGAGTTTTCCGGGACGGTGTTTGATGACGTCATACATCCGGGCGATTGTCTGTTTTTCGCGGTCATCCATTTTGCACTTGCCGTCGAGGATCTTCAGCATTACCGTCGTGGTGCAGTCGATGTGCACAGGGTCATGCAGGTGGGTCGCGGCCCACGCGGCGGCGAAGGGGGGCTGGAGTACACTATTCATGCTTCGATGATGACCTCAAACATTTCGATACGTCCTTCACCCTTGAAGGCATCCTTGGGCATGGGGTTCTGATGGGCCAGTTTGAAGTCTTCGCTCCCGACCCAGTTTTCAAACGCCGCCTTATCCTGCCAGGTGGTCATGACCACGTATGGGGCGTCGTCACTTTCCGGCTTGAGAACAGCCATGCGCACAAAACCCGGATTCTTCTCTACCTGTCCGGCGCGTTTGCGAAACCGCTCCTCGAACATTTCTTCATAGCCGTCGGCGACGGGGACGCGATTGGTAACGATGAACATATCAGGATCCTTTATTTAACCGCCAAGACGCCAAGGACGCCAAGAAAATATTTAGTGTTACTTCCTATCTATCCAGGAAGAACCGAAATCAGGTTATCACACATAATTTAGTAACGTGCAAGCATCTGTGGTATGACAACCTGTTTCCAAGAACTAAATTAACACGCTTGGAGTTCTTGGCGTCTTGGCGGTTATTATTTATTAAACCGCCCCGTAGGCCTCGCGCTTGATATCAGCCGTCATGGTCATGGCGGTATCAAACCCAAGGCTTTGGTATTTCGGTTGATAGTCCTTGTATCTATCCAGCAGAGTCAGGATCTTGTCGGCGGAGGACTGCCCTTTTAAATCACTTTTTTCCAGAGACAGTTCGTCGATCAATTCATTCCACGCCACGCCTTCGCGCATCGGCACCAGCACGAAGTTGATCCCGGCGGTCTCGACCTGCATGGCTTGCTTGATGTTGACGACATAGAAATGCGCCTTCATACCCGGTGCAAAGTCCGCCTGGTATTTATCGATGAAGTTGGTCAGTTGTTCCAACTGGTCGAGTGAACCGGCGACAAAACTCAGTTTGTCATCTTCGGCCAGCAAAATGGCGTGGCGCATCACCGCCAATGGGGGTTTACTGTGACCCTTGTCATCGCCCGCCGCCCCCTCGATCAGCACCAGCTCTCCCCGATAACCCATGGTTTTGTCACGACTCGTGGCCGATTTGAAATTGGTATTGAACAACAAACCGCGCTGTTCATAGTTGTCCAGCAACATAACTGTTTCCTCATTAAATTGTAATCGTAATTAGCCTAAGGCAAATATCGTACCATCCGCATGGTTAATATTTAAAATAATTGTTAATCAGTAAGTTAGTCATATTTGTATATGTTCCTGGTAGCGTGGTTATAGACGGTTTTGTGCGAAACATTACAAAACATGAACCGCCAAGACGCCAAGGGCGCCAAGAAAACAATATGTTTTTGTAACACGGAACTGTACTGCCGAGTTGAGTTGCACTTATCGACCAGTTATATAATTAATAAATGATCTTGGCGTCCTTGGCGTCCTTGGCGTCTTGGCGGTTCAATAATCAGCATCTCTCTAAATGCCCATACGGCGGCAGACTGATCAGGCGTTGGTCGACGATGGGTGTGCCCACGGTGAAGTGATAAAGATCCTGCAAGCGGCTATCCGTTATACCCAGGGTGTCGTGCAGGCTGTCATCGAAGAAACAACCGATGCCGGTACCTCGCAGGTTATTTGCTTCGGCTTCGAGATATAATACCTGTCCCAGTATTCCTGCCTCCCAGTACAGGTCGCGATATTGCGAGGCTGCAACGCCGATGGCCGCATCATACTCAGCCAGCATGGCGAGGCTGAAGGCGCCGTCCGAGGCGATGTCCTGGTGACAGGAAATGGTCCGCGCCGCGTTCCGGCAATTGGCGGCGATAAGCAGATACAGGGGCAGGTGGGCTGGACAGTCTACAGGTTTTTCCCATTTGAATTCGGTTCGCATATTTTCCTTCAGCAGTGGCAGGGCGGCCGAATGGCGCGGCAGGGCATAGACCCCGTTGGCCAGGCCCTCGACACGATGCACAAACAGCACGGGATGAATGCGCGGGCGGTGGGGCAGGCAATCCCAGGGTGGGATAGTGTGGCGTGGCAGGAGTTTGTCCAGCATGGTGTAGAACACGGATTGGCTCATGCCGCTTACCCCATCAAAGGCCT
>JAHEDB010000063.1 GCA_024641465.1 Chromatiales bacterium
ATTCGGTGCTGTGTTATCGCGTTGGGCCTGCCAGATCATCTGGCCCAGGCATTCCATCATATGATGCTCGACCGCATGGGGGTCACCGAACTTCAGCAGCAGGGACTGATAGAGTTCGACAATCCCGGCCGGGCGCTGGGTGCCCAGTTGTTCCTGAATCGAGATATGCATGGCCATGTGCAAAAAGGGGTTGGTCTGGCCCATCTCCGGGGTGAAGTCCTTGTCGAGGTGGGTATCCCGGTTGTTTAGCACCGGGTGATATTCAGGGTGTTGTTCGACAATGGCGGCAATCAGCTGTTCCAGCGGCTGCATGGCGAGCTTGTGGGTGTGTTTGTGCCAGGCATCGAAGAACATCTGGCGGAGTTGGGAGCGGTCCTGGGGAAACATAGTTGTTTAGGGAATGGATACCGACACTACAGCATCGTCCCCAGTTCCTGTCCCATCGTCACGCTGCTATCCGCCCCCAGGCCGTCGAGCCATTTCATCCGTTCCTTACCGAATAAAACAATCACCGTGGAGCCCATATTAAAACGGCCCATCTCTTCACCCTTTTTCAGTTTGACTTCAAGCATACCGTCGCCATAACGGTTGCTCTGGATTTCGCGGTGTGTCGGCGGGCTGACCACGCCTTGCCAGACGGTTTCTATGCTGGCAACAAAGATGGCGCCGACCAGCACCATGACGACGGGGCCGATGGAGGTGTCGAAGAAACACACGACTCGTTCATTGCGTGCAAACAGACCGGGTACGGTGCGCACGGTCTTTGGATTGACGCTGAACAGGCGCCCCGGGATATGCCGCATTTCCTTCAGTTCACCATCTATCGGCATATGGATGCGGTGATAGTCTTTCGGGGAAAGATAGAGGGTGGCGAACTCACCATCGATAAATTGCTTCGACCAGTCATCCTTACCGCCCAGCAGGGTGGTCAGGGAATAACGGTGTCCCTTGGCCTGGATGATATGGCCGTCTTCAATAAACCCCATCTGACTGACGCGGCCATCCACCGGGCAGGCGAGTTTGTTGGCAGCCGCAACGATGGGACGGGCCGACGGTTGCAGGGCACGGGTAAAGAAGGCGTTGAAGTGTTCGTATTTATTCAGATCCTGTTCCACCGCTTCTGCGACATTGACCCCGAAGCGCCGGATAATCAGTTTCATATAGGTAAGCTTTACCCATTTGTTGCGGCAGTGGGTAAGCTTGCCCATCAGGCGCGATAGCAAGTGGTGCGGCACAGGGTATTGCCAGGCGGCAAACAGGGTGTCTTTCAGATTCATTATGTAAGCTGGCTTCTATTGGTGATGTTCGTGGTCATGTTGCATTTGGTTACCCCGTTTACGTACCTCGGCGCGAAAGGTGCTGGTCTTGCCATTTCCATACAGGATCTGTATTTCCACCTTGTCACCCGTGTTCAGTTTGCGTTTGGGGGTAAACATCATCAGATGGTAACCGCCGGGTTTGAACTCAACCTGTTCACCGGCCTTGAGGTACAGATAAGGGATTTCGTCCATTTTCATCATGCCGTTTTCGATCATGGTTTTGTGTAATTCGATACTGGCGAAATCCGCGCTGCGGAAACCTTTGATCGCTATCTCGTGATCGGCGTTGTTATGTAATTTCAGATACCCGGCACGGATCCTGGCCACCGCCGGGGCGTCAGCGATCCAGGCATCATTGACTGATTGCCCGGCCAGTGCAGACTGAGTGAATAAACCGCTGAGCAGGCAGAGTAGTAAAACAGCTTGTTTACGGAACACGGTGGTTCACTCCTTATAGAAATTAACTATCTTGAGGTAGTTTTTACGCATCTCATCCGGTTCATGGGGTGGCGGAAAGACCGCGCGCAGACGGGCCTGCGGGTCGATAAGGATGATCTGGGCGCTGTGATTGACGCCATACTCTTTACCTTCCCCGGCACTGACATACTCATACAACACACCAAGGGAACGGGTGAAGGCGGTCATCTGGCCCAGATCGCCGGTGACACCGATAAAGCTCGGGTCGAAAAACTGTACATAAGGCTTGATGGTGGCGGGTGGGTCACGCTTGGGGTCGACCGAAACGAACACCACCTGGGTCTTATTGCGTACCGGCTCGGCGAGCTCCTGCCAAAAATCCTGTAGCGCCTTCAAGGTGGTGGGGCAGACATCGGGACAATGGGTGTAGCCGAAGAATAACATGCTCCATTTGTGCTTGAGTCGCTCCGGGGTGAAGGGCTGGTTGTCCTGGTCCACCAGTTGGAAGGGGATCAACTCGCGGGCCTCCGGAAAAACCGTGGCCTCAAAATCATTGGGTATCGCGGGCAGGCCGCGTTGTTGTTGGTGCTGACTCATCCAGTAACCGCCGGCCAGGCTGAGGGCGGCGATGACGGCGAACAGGAATGGGGTAAGACGTTTTCTACTAATCATCTGTTTATTATCTCATGGCAGTAACGGAGAAGCATCCGCAAACCGGGCTTTGACAACAGAAATCTGTCAGGGTTTCGAATTGAATTTTTTCACTAAAAACGCTATGGTTACGAGATATACCTTAAGAAGAATATCAATGTCAAACGTTAACTACCTGATAAAAAAGAACAATCGGCCTGTCTGGAGCCCGGATCTGGCCCCCATTGATCTACACGAGCAGGCTCTGATCGAGGTACCACTATTGGGCTGGGTGAGTGCCGGACTGCCGGTGGATATCTGTAGCGATAACGAACAGGTTTCTGTGCCATCCAATATGGTGCGTAAAAACACTTACGCCCTGAAGGTACGGGGACATTCCATGATCGATGACAATATCCAGGACGGAGATGTGATCGTGATTGAACGGCGCGAGAGCGCGGCCAATGGCCAGTCGGTGATCGCCATGATCAACGGCGAGCAGGTAACCCTGAAAAAGTTTTATGTCGAGGCCGATGGAATTCGCCTGCAACCGGCCAATCCTGAGATGTCACCAATCTATCTGCGTAATGATGAGGTGCAGATCCTCGGTATCGTTACCGGGGTGATCCGGCAAATGGCCTGAAGCCTGTTACCCGGCAGCAATGAATCCACCACCGCCTGCCAAGTCTGATTCCCCGAAATTTCTTTGCGATGAAATGCTGCAACGCCTGGGACGGTGGTTGCGAGCGGCGGGGTATGACACGCTTATCGCGAGGGATGCCGAGGCGGACTATGAATTATTAAGGCAGGCCCTGGATGACGGCCGTTTGCTGATTACACGGGACCGGGAATTGACCCAACACCGACGTGCACCGGGCACCGTCATCTATATAGAAGGGGACAATCTGCAACAGTGTGCGGCAGGTCTGTCGGAAAAGGTCAGTATCAATTGGTTGCTGGCGCCCTTCAGTCGCTGCATGAATTGTAATACCCCCCTGGTGGATGCCTCACCGCAACAGATTCGCTCATTACCACTGCAACGCAAAGAACATATCAATGCCGCCTTCTACTGCCCAGAGTGCAATCAGGTGTTCTGGGATGGCAGCCATGTCAAACGTATGCGCCGGCATTTGCGTGACTGGGCCGAAAAATACTCGCCGCCAGCCGAATCCACGGAACGCAGGCGGGTACCGCAACTCACGAAAGCCTGATAACCCCTTTAGTTCTCAATCGGTGTGCTGGCGTCATTGCCCCAGTCTGACCAGGAACCGGGATAACCCTTAACATGTTCATAACCCAGCGCCTTCAGCATGATATAGGTGTGGGCGGAGCGATGGTGAGACTGACAGTGAGTAATGATCTCCTTGTCCGGGGTGATACCGCGGGTTTCCAGCAGTTCGCGTAATTCATTGTCCGGTTTGAGGCGCATATTGCGGCCCTTGTCCATGGCCTCGGTCCATTCGATATTGATGGCGCCGGGGATGTGACCACCGCGAGCAGCGAATACCTTGATACCGGCATATTCCTGGGGTGAGCGGGTGTCGAGGATGGCTATCCTGTCATTGTGCAGGTGATCGAGGATGTACTGCCGATCGGCGATCGGGCCCGAGTGGATCTCGGCCTTGTAGGTTGTTTTGGCTGGATAATAAATCTCACTGGTGACCTGATGGCCTTCATTGGCCCAGGCATGCAGCCCACCGTTGAGCAGTGAAAAATGTTTGTGGCCGATGACATCCAGTGTCCACAGAAAGCGGCAGGCCCGGCCGCCACCCTCATCGTCATAGGCCACCACATGGGTATCCTTTGTCAGGCCGAGGGCGCTCAACACATTGGAGAGCTGCGCGACATCGGGTAACAGGCCCATGCGCGGTTGCTCAATATGCACAATCCAGGCGTATTCCAGATAGACGGCGTTCGGTAAATGATATTGCACATAGGTTTGCGGCTGGCATAAGTCGACCAGTAACAGGTTTTTATCCCCCAGTTCCCCTTCAAGTGATTTCGGTTCGATGATTAACGAAGTGGATTTTCCGGTCATGCCTGTTTTCCTGTCTGTGGTTGCTTAAATTAATGTCATGCATCGCGATCAACGACCAGGTTTATTATTGGGAGAAACGTGATGCCGCATAGGGTATAGCATGATTATAGTGATAATCTCTCCTGCGGGGGTAATGTCACACAAGATTTCCGCTGACTCCACAGGGTTAAAGCACGAAGGAATTTCACGGTTCATTTAGCAGCTTGTTGAAAAACTACTGCGCTTGCCATGACGGCGTTGCAAAAGGGCTCAAAATGCTCATTTACTGCGTGTAAACTCCGCTTTTTCGCCCTTTTGCGCCTTGTCCTGGCTGCGCTCGCTACGTTTTTCAACAAGCTGTTAGCTGGGTTTGTGCTTTTTCGTTAAAAACTCAATATAATCCGGTTTATCGTGAGTAATGAGATGAAGGCAACCAAGCATGGCAATTAAATCGTTTATCCCCCCGCAGCGGACCCTGATGGGCCCGGGCCCCTCTGATGTCAGCCCCCGCGTGCTCGCGGCACTGGCCAGACCCACCATCGGTCATCTCGATCCGGCCTTTGTGGGCATGATGGATGAGATGAAACAACTCCTGCAATACGCATTCAAAACCAAAAATGAATTGACCTTTCCGGTCTCCGCGCCCGGTTCGGCCGGCATGGAGACCTGCTTTGTGAACCTGCTGGAGCCGGGTGACAAGGTCATCGTCTGTCAGAACGGTGTGTTCGGCGGCCGCATGAAGGAAAATGTCGAGCGCTGTGGCGGTGTGGCCGTGATGGTGGAAGATGCCTGGGGCACGGTGGTGGATCCGAACAAGGTTGAACAGGCCCTCAAGGCCCACCCCGATGCTAAGGTGCTGGCCTTTGTACATGCCGAGACCTCTACCGGGGTACAGTCCGATGCAAAAACTCTCACCGAACTGGCCCACAAACACGATTGTCTGGTGATCGTTGATGCCGTGACCTCACTGGGCGGGACACCACTGGAAGTGGATGCCTGGAATATCGATGCTATTTATTCTGGTACCCAGAAGTGTCTGTCGGCCCCTCCCGGTCTGTCGCCGGTCAGTTTTAATGAGCGTGCCGCGACGGTGATCAAGAACCGTAAGAGCAAGGTGCAAAGCTGGTTTATGGATTTGAATCTGGTGATGGGGTACTGGGGCACCGGCGCCAAGCGTGCCTATCACCACACTGCGCCGATCAATAACCTGTATGGTCTGCATGAGTCGCTGGTGATCCTGCAGGAAGAAGGTCTGGAAAATGCCTGGGCGCGACATGCCTTCCATCACCGGGCCCTGAAGGCCGGTCTGGAGGCCATGGGGCTGAGACTGCTGGTAAAGGAATCTGATCGTCTGCCGCAGCTGAATGCCGTAGTCATCCCCGATGGGGTGGACGATGCCGCTGTGCGGACCCGTCTGCTAAAGGAGTTTAATCTGGAGATCGGCGCCGGTCTGGGTAGTCTGGCCGGTAAGGTGTGGCGCATCGGCCTGATGGGACATGCCTGTAGCGCCAAAAATGTCGAATATTGTTTGCAATCACTCGAACAGGTTCTGGCGGACACCGGTGTAATCAAAAAAGGAGTGGCCGTAGCTGCCGCACAATCGGTACACAAAAGCGTTGTCTGAGCAACCTCCTGTTGTCATACCTAAAGGCCCGGCTATTGCCGGGTTTTTTATTATACCAATCGCAATATACCCAGCAGGGTAAGCACGGCCAACAGGCCACCTATGACCAGTGAGGCCGTGGCAAGTCGCGAATATACCTGGCGAAAGTTGATCCCAAACCAGATCATGAAGGCGCTCATAACAATAAGAAAGATCAGGGTACGCATTAAATCTTCTGTCCTTCATCGGGTAAAGATAATCAGATCATAGCCGATATAACCTGTAATTATCAGGGGGGCTGCGTGGGTCAAGTTTTCACTAATACAGGTATTTTATATACCTACAGGGAAAGTTGAGAGGCAATAATGGCACAAGCCACAGTCGTTGGTTCGGAAGTCACCAAGTTTTTATTTGACTACGGCCGTAAACAGCGTTTCAGCGTCGGGTCCTACATCATTCGTGAAGGGCAAATGGCGCGTAATGTATTTGTGATCCTTGAGGGTGAGGCCGAGATCGTCAAGGCCGATGAAAACGGCAATGATAAGGTCGTGGCCAAGGTCGGAAAAGGCACCATCCTGGGAGAGATGGGGGTGTTCATGGATCAACCCCGGACGACCTCGGTGCGCATATCAGAGGATCTGACCGCGCTGGAGTTTACTGCCGAGAGCTTTACCAGTGCGGTGATCAAGATCCCCGACCTGTCCCTGCGCCTGCTCAAATCATTATCCACCAAACTCAGCGAATCTAACGATGCGATTGTCGGTTTGGGTTATGCGCAGAGCATGCTGACGTGTGGCATGTATGTGCTGGATACCCGCCCCTCGCAAACTGAAAAGGAAACCTCTATTTCACTCTCCATGCAACAGATCGTCGAAGAGACCGGTTTGGAAAAATCGATCGTGCGCAACTGTTTTGAACGATTTAACCGGCGCGGTGTGTTGATGGGCCTGGGTTTTCAGGGCAGCTCGATTACCGGTAAGGCAAACTATCCCAAGCTGGTAAGGCTGCTGAAATCAATCACCTGGCCCGGTAACAGGCCGGAGGCAAATCAGCCGCCGGAAGCGGGTACCGGCACACCGGCAACACCCCCGGCGGCAACGGATTCGGACTAATCCGTTTACGGTTTGTCTTTCGCCAGATACAACCAGGTATCGATCACCGAGTCCGGATTGAGGGATACACTCTCAATACCTTCCTGCATTAACCAGCGGGCCAGGTCCGGATGGTCCGATGGGCCCTGTCCACAGATGCCGATGTATTTACCCTGTTTACGACAGGCCTGAATGGCCATGCTCAACAGCTTCTTGACGGCCTCATTGCGTTCATCAAACAGACCGGCCACCAGTTCCGAATCGCGATCCAGACCGAGGGTCAGTTGGGTCAGGTCGTTCGAACCGATAGAGAAGCCATCGAAGTATTTCAGAAACTGATCGGCGAGCAGGGCATTGGAGGGGATCTCGCACATCATATAGATCTTCAGGCCGTTCACGCCTCGTGTCAGTTCGTTATCATGCATCAGATTAATTACGTCGTGGGCCTCATGCGGGGTGCGCACAAAGGGCACCATCACGGCGACGTTGGTCAGACCCATTTCATCGCGAACCTTTTTCAGGGCAAAACACTCCAGTTCAAAACAGTCCTGGAAGGCGGGGTCGAGATAACGAGAGGCGCCGCGAAACCCGATCATGGGGTTTTCCTCATGGGGTTCGTATTGCCGTCCGCCCAGCATGTTGGCGTATTCATTGGATTTGAAATCCGATAAGCGGACGATCACCTGTTTGGGCCAGAAGGCGGCGGCCAGGGTGGCGACACCCTCGGTGAGTTTCTCGATAAAAAAGCTGATCGGGTCGGCATACCCAGCGATACGCTCGTCGATCTGTTGTTTGATGTCATCCGGCTGGTTTTTATAAAACAACAGCGCCTTGGGATGGACGCCGATCATGCGGTTGATAATAAACTCCAGCCGCGCCAGCCCAATACCGGCATTGGGCAGGAACTGGAAATCAAAGGCCCGGTCCGGGGTACCGACATTGAGCATGATCTTGAAGGGCAATTCCGGCATGCTGGCCAGATTGATCTCGTCGATGGAAAATTCCTGTATCCCCTGATAGATAAAACCGGTGTCCCCCTCGGCGCAGGACACGGTAACTTCCTGACCGTCCTTGATGAGTTGGGTGCCGTCACTGGTACCAACCACCGCCGGGATACCCAGTTCGCGGGCGATGATCGCCGCGTGACAGGTGCGCCCGCCACGGTTGGTGACAATCGCAGCGGCACGTTTCATCACCGGTTCCCAGTCCGGGTCGGTCATGTCGGTGACCAGCACATCACCGGCCTGCACCTTGTCCATTTCACTGACGTGGCTGATTACCTTGGCGGTGCCTGCGCCGATACGCTGACCGATGCTGCGGCCGGTCAGAATAACTTCACCCTTGGTCTTCAGTTTATAGCGTTGCAGGACATTCTGGGCGCCGCGGCTTTTAACCGTCTCGGGCCTGGCCTGCACAATATATAGGTGGCCATCGGTACCGTCCTTGGCCCATTCGATATCCATCGGCCGACCATAATGCTCCTCGATGGTCAGGGCCTGTTGAGCCAATTCCAGCACTTCCTCATCGCTCAGGCAAAAACGCTGTCGCTCAACCAGGGGGACCTCCACGGTGATCGTGGACTTGTCGCGGGACTGCTCATCACCGTAGACCATCTTGATGGCCTTGCTGCCGAGGGTGCGGCGTATCACTGCGTGCTTGTCGGCCTTTAACATGGGTTTGTGGACATAAAACTCATCGGGGTTGACAGCCCCCTGTACCACAGTCTCTCCCAGACCATAGGCGGCGGTGATAAATACCACATCGGAGAAACCGGATTCGGTATCCATGGTGAACATCACGCCACTGGCGCCGATGTCACTGCGCACCATGTGTTGTACCCCGGCCGACAGGGCGACATTGCGGTGCTCAAAGTCCTGATGGACCCGATAGGAGATGGCGCGGTCATTAAACAGTGAGGCAAACACCGCCTTCACGGCGGCCAGCACATGCTCGCCACCCTTGATATTCAGGTAGGTCTCCTGTTGCCCGGCAAACGAGGCATCGGGCAGGTCTTCCGCCGTGGCGGAAGAGCGCACCGCAAAGGAACTGTCCGCGCCGTACTGTTTTTCCAATGTCTGGTAGGCCTCACGCAGGGCCGACTCCAGTTCGGGCGG
>JAHEDB010000489.1 GCA_024641465.1 Chromatiales bacterium
GCGATGCGGGTGACATTGGTCGCCAGGCTGTAGATCAGAAAGAAGCCATAACCCGCCAGCACGATAAAGGCGAACAGCGAGGGATAGACGATCATCTCCCAACGCTTGGCGCTGGCCATAAAGGCCGTCGACAGCTGTTCAATGCTGCGCCCCATGCACTCTTCCATGTTGAGGGTCTTGTCCTGCTCATCACGCTTACTCTTCGACGCGATGCGCTGCGCCCGATCCGTAAGGCAATCCTTGTTTTCACAACCAGGCATCTTGCCGCCGGCTGTATCACCCGTCTTGTCTGTATCCGACATAAATTCTCTCTCTAAGTAAAATGCATTGTGTGCCGGTTCAGGATGTTCTATACCTGGTTCCGCGGCTGACGGGTTTGCCTTTAGCGCACCAGACGTTGTTTCAATTTTTCGGCATTGTCCGGCGACAGGCCCTCAATGACCCGCACCAGATATTGCATTTGTCCCATTTGCCCCTGTTCCAGCAGACGCACGGCGGCCTCATAGTAGGCCTGACCGGCCTCGGCAAAATTGCCGCGCGTGTAGTAGACATTACCCAGCTCACCGAACACATCGGGGTTGTCTGATTCCTGCTGGCTCAGGGTCAGGTAATGTTGCAGGGCGGAGGTCAGATCGCCGCGCCCATAGGCGGCGCGGGCCTGCAACCACAGATCATTGATACCGACAAAATCCCGATCCGAACCGCCCTGGTTCAAGTTGGTGTCGTCTTCTGCCGCTGGCGCGGTCATCACTTCGCTCGGCGCCGCGGCCTGCGCCAAGGGCGCGGGGGTAGGTGTGATTGCCGATTCAGCCGCCGCGTTTTCCGCTACGGCGGGCGCCTCACTCGCCATTGGGACAGGCGCATTCAGCTCCGGCCCAGGGCTGGTTTGCACCGGCTCGGCGGCGGGCGGGATTGGCGCCATCGCCACTTCAGCGGGGGGTGCGACCTCCGCCGGCGTTGGCTCGGGAATATTGGCTTGCGCGATTTCACTCTGCGGCACGGCGGCCGGTGGCACCGCCGCAGGTATTTCGACCGGCGGACTGATCACTTGCGGGGCAGGGGCACTGGCCACTTGTGCGACTGAACCGGGTGTCACGGGCGCGGCAAAGGCGTGCAACTTTGCCGAGTATGTCCCGGGGACGCGATCGATCTGTTGACTGATCCGTTCGTTCCAGGTGGCCGGGAACAGCGCGGCTCGGTAATAGAACCCCACTACCAGCGCTGCCACAAAGCCGATCAGGATCGTGTGACTAAGAATATGCCGTATCAATTTCATTGACCTTCCCCTGCTTTAGATTTTCTCGTTTTCTGTTTTGCGGTAATTCCGGATAGAGATATTCGGCAAACGTAATAAACTCTTCCACTGCCTTGCTGCGGCCTGACAATTCAAACACCGCCTGCCCTTCGCTCAATGAGCGCCGATAAATAGTCCGTGAGTGCAGACGATGCGGCAGCAGCGTCACCCCCGGCATGGCGTCCAGCGCCTGTTCGGTCTCATCGGATTCGCGCACCGCGTGATGCGTGTCGGCGCGGTTGACGAAGGTCAGCAATTGCGGCATGGGCCCATCGGCCACCGCCTCTTGTACGATGTGTAAAAAACGTTGTGTCGCCCACACATCGGGCTGGCTGGGCGGCACCGGGATGACGATCCGATCGGCCGCGGCCAGCGCCTGTTTCATTGCATCCATATTGGCGGCGCCGACATCCACCAGCACCTGGCCGGGGTGGATACGCAACTGGTCCATCATGCCCATCTGCCCGGTGTAAACCTGTAAGGGTGGTGCATAACCTTCTTCACGCCGCACCTCGGCGACATCGCTGAGGGTCTGCTGTGGATCGAGATCATACGCAGCCACCGGCTGGCCGCGGGTCTGCAACCACAGGCCGAGGTTGAACACCACGGTGCTCTTGCCCGATCCCCCTTTGAGATTGGCGACGACGGTTATCATGCCGGTTTATTCACTTTCGCTCAGGATCCATTCACTGCTTCACCGGCGGCGTACCACCGGCTGCGCCTGCGCCTGCGCCTGAACCAGCACCGGCACCGGCACCGGCACCGGCACCCATGCCAATGCCCATGCCCGCGGCCTGCGCAGGAACCTGCTGACGCTGATAATCGGCCGGGATGGTGAACAGGCTCGCCGCCTGTTTGGCAACCTTGATATTGCGCAACTCACGCACATAACCACCGGGCAGTTCCTCGCGGATCACCATTTGTAACTGCGGGTCATACCATTGGGTGGACTGGCTGCGCTGGCCATTGTTGTAAATCACCGTTAGTTGCCATTTCTCCGTGGTGCGGCCATTGAGCTTTTCCTTGCCGAGGATCTTCAACTCGGATAGGGTGCCATCGGCGAATTTTTCACGTAGCGCCAGCCGGCGCTCGATATCGATCCAGTGCTGACTGACCAGGGTGCGGCCGTCACGCTGCGCGGTGATCTGCCATTTCTCGGCCTCTCGCCCCTGCAATTTTTCGCTGCCGAGTTTTTTGCAGCGCGTAT
>JAHEDB010000490.1 GCA_024641465.1 Chromatiales bacterium
TGATCAGGATGTGATCCCCGCTTTTGCCCTCGGCCACCAAGGTCTCGATCAACTGCTGGATGTCTTCATAGACCCAGCCGCTGTCCGGCCGTCGGCTGACGGCCTGGTCGACTTTCCAGTCCACCCCTTTGGGTTTATAGATGTAGACCTGATCGGCGCCATCCAGCGAGGGCCCCAGAGTATCGACATGCACCCCCATGCGCATGGTGTTGGAACGGGGCTCGAGCACCGCCAGGATGCGCGCCTTGCCTGCCTGTTTGCGCAGACCGTCGAGGGTCAGCTTGATGGCCGTCGGATGGTGGGCAAAATCATCATACACGGTGATATCGCGAACCTTGCCGCGCTGTTCCATACGCCGCTTGATGCTGGTAAAGCGACTCAGGCTGTCGATGGCGTTGGCCGGCGTGATGCCGACGTGGCGCGCCGCGGCAATCGCGGCCAGGGCATTTAATTTGTTGTGCTGACCGATCAACGACCAGTCGACCACACCCTGCGGCTTACCATTGAACAAGACCCGAAACCGGCTGGCATCGGCCGCGATATCCTCCGCCGTCCAGCCCTGCGTGTCCGAACCGAAATACTCCAGATCGCTCCAGCAACCGCGCTGCAGGACATCCTTAATCGCCACATCGTCATTCGGTGCGATGATCAGGCCGCTGGCCGGGATGGTCCGCACCAAGTGATGGAACTGGGTCTTGATCGCATTCAGATCGGCAAAGATGTCGGCGTGGTCAAATTCCAGATTATTGAGGATGGCGGTGCGCGGCCGATAGTGGACAAACTTGGAGCGCTTGTCGAAAAACGCGGTATCGTATTCATCGGCCTCCACCACGAAAAACGGTGTCTCGCCGAGACGGGCCGAGACGCCAAAGTTGTTCGGGATCCCGCCGATCAGAAATCCGGGATTGAGGCCGTTGTCCTCCAGCAGCCAGGCGAGGATGCTCGAGGTGGTGGTCTTGCCGTGGGTGCCCGCCACCGCCAGCACCCAGCGCCCTTGCAGGACATGCTCGGACAGCCACTGCGGCCCCGAGGTATAAGGCAGGCCTTTATCCAGCACATACTCCACCGCCGGGTTACCGCGTGACATGGCATTGCCGATCACCACGCAATCCGGCGCCGGTTGCAGGTGACTCGGGTCATAGCCCTCCATCAGGCGAATTCCCTGTTCTTCGAGTTGGGTACTCATGGGGGGATAGACATTGGCATCGGAGCCGCTGACCTCATGCCCCATGGCGCGCGCTAACAGGGCGATACCGCCCATGAAGGTGCCACAGATACCGAGTATGTGAATATGCATTTATGCCGCCTGGGGGATAAAGTAATTGACCAGCTGGTAACTCAACATAAAGTAGCCAAAGGAAAGCACACCGGCCAGCATGAGCTGGATCGACAGGGCGTGACGCAGGATATGGGCGATCACCACCAGGCTCCAGATCAGGATGAAGATTTCCAGAAAACCGAATATGCCGGTCTCACCATCGTCCGGCATCAGCTTGATGACAATGATCAACGGCATGCGGATAACACTGAATACCAGCCCGGTACCAATCAGTGTCGTCAGGGTCTGCATGATGCGTGCGGCATAGCCCAACATGACCAGCAACAGAACGACCACGCCGAACAATAAAACGGTATTGGCCAGCACCACCAGCAAGGCATTCTGCCAGCTGACGAAATTGACCGCCATGATCAGGTCAACGATAAACCCAGCAACCAGCAGTAGCCAGAATAAAACGGCGGCGGACGGGACATCCTGCGGTCCCTTGCGTAATAAACAGATTTCCCAGAAAAGTGTTGCCAGTTGTTGCACTCATGCTCCCTTTAATTCGGCGTTATCAGGTGTTGATGTTTGTTATTGATTGAATTCTACGGGTCAATCGGTGATCATCATACCGTCAAATACCCGTAAACTGAAACGAACGAATTAATCTTTTAATTTCCCCGATCCCAGCCATGACAAAACCCGTTGATTACACTCAGGACCTCTTTATCGATACCGATGCCGCCCTGGTGGCTTTCTGCCAGTCGCTTGCCGAGGCCGATGTCCTTGCGATCGATACCGAATTTATCCGGGAAAAGACCTATTACGCCAAGCTGTGTTTGATCCAGATCGCCACCGACAGCCAGGTGGCCTGTATCGATCCCCTGGCCATAACGAATATCGACCCATTGCTGGATATTCTTTATGACCCGAGCAAACTCAAACTGATGCACGCCGCCCGACAGGACATGGAGATTTTTTATTTCATGCGGCATGCCTTGCCCTGTCCGGTATTTGATACCCAGATTGCCGCGACCATACTTGGCCATGGCGATCAAATCGGCTACAGCACGCTGATAGAGGCGTTCAGTGGCGTCAAGCTGGAAAAGGCCCATGCCCGCACCGACTGGCAACAACGACCGCTACAGACCGCGCAGTTGCACTATGCCGCCGATGATGTCCGCTATCTGATTCAGGTCTACCCAATCATTCGTGACAAACTCATCGAGCTGAACCGCT
>JAHEDB010000491.1 GCA_024641465.1 Chromatiales bacterium
TCTCCGGATTGAACATCAACGACCACAGCCGTGCCCCAGACGCCTGCTGTAAAATCATTGGCCCAGATATTATTCGAAGCACCATCATGATATTGCCAGACAGCGATTGCATTGCCGTTACTCGAATAGGCAATATCGGGCACGGTAGCGTCACCCGAATCATTGGGTTCGATCTTCACCGCCGACCCCCAACCGGAACCCGTCACATACGGCCCAGATATTAATAAATGGTGCAGCCGTCTCCTTTTGTTGCCACACAACCAGGGCGTTACCGGCCCCATCGATTGCCACCTTCGGGTTGATCGCATCTGCATTATCATCGTATTCCAGTTTGACCGGCGCAGCCCAACCACTCGCCGTCGTGTAGTGACTTGCCCAGATGTTATAACGAACACCATCTGATTGTTGCCAGACGGCAATGGCATTGCCATTTTTATCGGCTGCGATCTGCGGATTCATGGCCGCACCGGCATTATCTGTTTCCAGTAATTGGGCAATGTCCCACCCACCCGCCCCGGTGGTAAAGGTCCAGGTCATAGCCTGGATCGAATATCCCTGACTGTCGATGATCGAACCGTTCAGTGTCGCGGTATACTTGCTGGATAACGACAATCGCTTATCCGGGGTAAACGCGGCGCTATAATACTTCCCGTCATACAACACCGAGCCGGTAACATTACCGGTGGGGCCACTCAGGTTAAAACTCGACGTGGTGATGCTGCTTGCCAGCATATCCCGGCCAAAGGCGGCGCGGACCACAATCGAGGCCGACACATCGGTCTGGCCGTTGTACGGGTTGGTGCGGATAGTATTTGACCCATAACTGCCGGAGTATCCCCCCGAGCAGGCGAGTAAAAACAGTGGACCTGCTAATAAACCGGCAAACTGAAAGCGGGCAATCTGTTTGATATAAAAGTCAGTCATGTAGTTCTATGTTGCTCACTCGATGGGAGAAGATACGCGCACATTAAGCGGGTAATAGACGTCCTTTGCACATGGAGTTATAGCGGAAATTGACTGGAAAAATTTAGGCGCATCACGCCTTTCTTTGTCAGGGCATCTCAGAGTCGATAAACTGGCCTAACTAACAAACTGGTTTTCCAGCGGTGAGCATGATAATGAAGTCTTTTGAACCTTCCCTACCTAAAATCGGTATCAGCAGTTGCCTGCTGGGGCAGAATGTCCGTTATGACGGCGGCAATAGACTCAATACCCTGATTACCGAACAACTGTCGCAGCACTTTGAATTCATTGCCTATTGCCCGGAGGTGGCGGTTGATATGGGCGTCCCCCGGCCGCCGATTCAACTGGTCGAGGTCAAAGGTGTGATACACGCATTGGGCATCGATGACCCCAGCCTGGATATGACCATCCCACTCAGCGAGTACGGCAGGCAGGTTGCCAAGGGCATGGACGATTTGTCCGGCTATATCTTCAAACGCAATTCACCCAGTTGCGGGATTGATGAGGTGAAGGTCCTGACAAACAAAGGCAACATTGAGTTGCGTGGACGCGGCCTGTTTGCGGCTGAGGTCATGCGCTACCGGCCAACCCTGCCGGTGATCGATGAGCAGCAACTGACGGACGCGTCATTGTGGGCCCGTTTTCTCGACAAGGTCATGGCCTATCATGCAACGCTCCGACAAAATCACCCAACAGCATGATGTGGATTGCTCGCCGATATTTCATGTAACAAAAATTTTCCCCGCCGCAACAATTCTTGACATAACCCACCCCAGATAAGCTTTTGATCCGTCGATAGCCACAGTAGGTCAGCAAGACAGGTGGTGATGTATGGACAACTCCGGGTTTGAATTAACCGAGCGTGAAAAATCCATTCTCGGCAACATGGTGAGTGACATGGGATTCCATGGCGATTGGTGTTTTTATGTTGTCCTCGACCAGGATACCGCAAGCTACGGCGGCTATGTTCCGGCCCTGGTATTTCGTGACGTACAAAGTTACTTCACCATGAACGGTCCCTTATACGGTGACGTTCCGTTCGTGATAGGTCAGACGAGTCATGAGGCCTGGTCGCGTTGCGCATTAATAAATGCGTATATCGGACTGGATGAGGAGACGGTGCAGGAGATCGTCGAATCGGCCGGCCTGGATGGCCCTTAGTTGTCCTGCAGGGTAACGCCGTCCAGCGATGAATCCAGTTTGCGCGCCGCGCTCTTCGATTCACCCAGCTTGATCATCAGGCGCAACTCATTGGCGGAATCGGCATGATTGATGGCATCCTCGTAAGTGATGCTGCCTTCTTTATATCGATCATACAGGGCCTGATCGAAGGTCTGCATACCGTGGTTATGTGATTTGGCCATCAGCTCCTTGAGGGAGTGGATATCACCCTTGCGCATCAGGTCGGAGATCAGCGGGGTATTGATCATGATCTCCGCCACCAGGGTCCGGCCCTGACCGTCGGGGGTAGGGATGAGCTGTTGCGCGACTACCGCCTTGAGATTGAGCGACAGATCCATCAACAACTGCGA
>JAHEDB010000492.1 GCA_024641465.1 Chromatiales bacterium
GCCTTGCTGTACTCCGTGAGGATCTTGCTAAAGCGTTCCGTCTCACCCTTGGCACGGGAGACCACCTGTTCACGATAGCCCTCGGCCTCCTGGATCACACGTGCAGCCCCACCGCGGGCCTTGGGCAGAATATCATTGGAATAGGCTTCGGCTTCATTGATCTGGCGTTGTTCGTCTTCGCGCGCCTTGATGGCGTCATTGAAGGCGTGTTGTACCTGCTGTGGTGGCTGGGCATCCTGCAGATTGAGGTTGGTCACCAGGATACCGGTATTATAACCATCGAGGATCAGCTGGATCAGATCGCGGGTGCGGGCCCCGACCTGAGGACGGCCGTCCTTGATTACAAAGTCCATGCCGTTCTTACCGACCACCTCACGCATGGCGCTTTCTGTCGCCTGGCGCAGAGTGGCATCCGGGTCGCGGACATTAAACTGGAATTCGCGTGCATCCTTGACCTTGTACTGTACGGTAAATTTGATATCGACGATGTTTTCATCCTGGGTCAACATCAGCGCCTCGTCCTTGCGCAGGCCCAGGTTGACGCTACGCACCTGTTCGACATTGACGACTTCCACGTCCTGAATAAAGCGGGGATACCAGTGCGGTCCCGGATTGGTAATCTCTTTAAACGCGCCGAATTGCATCACCACGCCCTGCCGACCTTCGTCGACGATATAGATACCAGACAAGGCCCACACGGCAAAAATCAGGATCAGGAAAAAACTCGCCCCGGCACTACCGGCTGCACCGCTGCCTACACCACGACCACTGCCACCACCCTTGCCACCAAACAGACCGGAGAATTTCTTCTGCAGTTTCTTGATGATTTCGTCCAGATCCGGGGGACCTTGCTGGTCATTCCGTCCGCCCCAGGGATCTTTGTTGCCGGAACCACCAGGTTCATTCCAGGCCATACGTCTCTCCGCTGTCGTCGTGATGTATCTGTTAATAAATAAGGATGCGGTGATTAATCTCACCGGCAGGAAGGGTGCATTCTATTGGGCTTCGCCGCCAGCCGCAAGGTATGGGTCTGGATCAGCGGGCAAAATGTAATCAGCCAGGGCTTCGTGTTTACACAAAGTGTCCCAGATTTGACGGGGTAATTCCAGGTCGAGCAGCCAGTAACCATCGGCAGCCACTTCCTCATGTTGCACCGCACCCAGTGAGTGCAGCCTGGCGTGCAGGCGGCCGAGTTGCGGCGGCAGACAGACTCGTTCAATGACGCGCTCGGATTGCAGGCGCTCCACCACGGCCTCAATGACCAGCTCCACACCGGCCCCTTGCATAGCCGAGATCCAGACCCGGATGGGCAGGCCGTTTTCATCCCGCTCGATATGGGGAGTGACACCTTCGAGCATGTCAATCTTGTTATAAATCTCGACCTGTGGACAATCTCCGGCATCGATCTCCGCCAGCACCTGATTGACCGTATCGATGTTGATATCACGATCCTCGCTGGCGGCATCTACCACATGCAGTAACAGATCCGCTTCCTGGGTTTCCTGCAAGGTAGAGCGGAAGGCCTCGACCAGGTCGTGGGGCAAGTGACGAATAAAACCTACCGTGTCGGCCAGCACCAGGGTCTGTTTACCCGGTAACTCGACACGCCGCATGGTCGGGTCGAGGGTGGCAAACAACTGGTCGGCCGCATAGACATCGGAGTGGGTCAGCAGATTAAACAGGGTGGATTTACCGGCGTTGGTATAACCGACCAGGGAAACGGTGGGCAATTCGGCCCGCTTGCGACCGCGGCGGCTCTGTTCGCGTTGCTTTCTGACCTTCTCCAGACGGGAATTGAGTTGCTTGATGCGGACCCCGAGTAAACGCCGGTCGGTTTCCAGCTGGGTTTCCCCCGGACCACGCAGGCCGATACCCCCCTTCTGTCTTTCAAGATGGGTCCAGCCGCGTACCAGTCGGGTGGAAAGATGTTGTAGCTGGGCCAGCTCGACCTGCAGTTTCCCTTCATGGGAACGGGCGCGCTGGGCGAAGATATCGAGAATCAAACCGGTGCGATCGAGCACCCGGCATTTCAGCAGGCGTTCGAGGTTACGTTCCTGGGAGGGACTCAGCTCGTGGTTAAACAGCACCACCTCGGCCTCTTCCCGCTCGACCACTTCGCGGATCTCATCGGCCTTACCGGTACCCGCAAAATATTTGGCATCGGGGGCACGGCGTGTACCGGTGATCACGGCCACTGGTAAAGCACCAGCCGAGACCACCAGATCCTTGAATTCCTGGAGTTCGTCTTTGTCGGTTACTACATGGATATCAAGGTGAACCAGAACCGCGCGTTCACCTGCTTCCGGGCGTTCAAACAAGTAGTGTCACCCCCCAAGCGTCCTGATCACAGGCCCCTTGCTCACATATTACCAGGGCTGCCTGCTCCCGGCACTTCATCCGGGCCCGTCGGCATTTTCACATTACGGGCCGGAACAATGGTTGAAATGGCATGTTTATAAACCATCTGACTCACGGTATTGCGCAATAGCA
>JAHEDB010000064.1 GCA_024641465.1 Chromatiales bacterium
GCGCAGGAAGGACGACTGTTTTCGCCGCTGGCCTTTACCAAGACATATGCCATGGCCGCCGCGGCCGGTTTATCGGTGACCCTGGTGCCGGTGATGATGGGTTATTTCATACGCGGCCGCATCCCCGCTGAAAACAGTAATCCGCTCAGTCGTTGGCTGATCCGTTATTACCGCCCCGCGCTGGAAACAGTATTAGTCCATCCCCGTCGCACCCTGGGCGTCACGCTGTTCGTCATGCTCAGCATCATGCTGCCCATCGGCGGCATCAGTGGCCTGTTGACACCATTGAAATGGCCGGTAAGCAGGACAACAGGAATTCACCATGACAGTTTAGCGGGACGCTATCTCGACACCATCACTGAGTGGCAGGATGGCCTGTCGCAAGGCTGGCATTCCGTGTTTGATCGCATCCCTTTAATAAGCCGCCTGGCCGATGGCATCGGCAGCGAGTTCATGCCGCAGCTCGATGAAGGCGACCTGATGTACATGCCCACTACGCTGCCCGGCCTGTCCATCGGCAAGGCGCAGCAACTGTTACAACAAACGGATCGCTTGATAAAAAGTGTGCCCGAGGTGCAACAGGTATTCGGCAAGATCGGTCGAGCCGACACCGCCACCGACCCCGCGCCGCTGACCATGATCGAAACCATCATTCGCCTTAAACCGAGAGACGCATGGCGCGAAGGCATGAACCTCGACAAGCTCATCCAGGAACTCGATGCCACGGTCAGGCTGCCCGGCCTGACCAATGCCTGGCTGATGCCGATCAAGACCCGTATCGACATGCTCTCTACCGGCATCAAGACCCCGGTCGGTATCAAAATCGCCGGTCCCGATCTGCAAACCATCGAATCGATTGGCCGTGACATTGAGCGAGTCATGCTGAAGGTACGCGGCACCCGCTCCGTCTATTCCGAGCGTGTCGCCGGTGGCCGCTATATCGAAGTCGTGCCGGATCGGGACAAGACATCCTTGCTGGGGCTGGATATAAAGGCGATCAATGATGTGATCAGCGCCGCCGTCGGCGGTATCAATGTCAGCCACACCGTAGAGGGCGCCGAGCGCTACCCCATCAACCTGCGCTTTGCCCGCGAGGTACGCGATGACCTCGATAAGTTGCGGGAGTTGCCGATCATCACCCCGACAGGTGTGGAGATCCCCCTCGGCGAGGTCGCGCAAATCAAGATCGTCGATGGCCCGCCCATGATTAAAAGTGAGAATGCCCGCCTCAACGGCTGGGTGTTTGTCGATATCCACGGTGTCGACCTCGGCAGTTATGTCAAAGCGGCGCAACGAATTGTCAGTGATGAAGTTCAGCTGCCCACCGGCTACACCATCAGTTGGGCTGGACAACACGAATACCTGTTACGCGCCACGCAAAAACTCTGGCAGGTGGTCCCCGCCACCCTGTTGATCATCTTTTTATTACTCTATCTCACCTTCCGCAGCAGCACCGAAGTGCTGCTGGTCATCACCACCCTGCCCTTCGCCCTGGTCGGCGGTTTCTGGTTTATGTATCTGTTGGGCTATCACCTGTCGGTGGCCGCCGCCGTCGGCTTCATCGCCCTGGCCGGTGTCGCCACCGAATTTGGTGTGATAATGCTGGTCTATCTGGATCGCGCCGTTGCCGATCGCAAGGCGAACAATCAGTTAAACAACATCAACGACCTCACCAGCGCCATCATCGAAGGCGCCGTGCTCAGGGTCAGGCCCAAGGCCATGACCGTCGCCGTGATCATTGCCGGCCTGATCCCGATCATGCTCGGCAGCGGTAGCGGCTCTGAAGTCATGCAACGCATCGCCGCACCCATGGTCGGCGGCATGATCACCGCACCACTGCTTTCCCTGTTTGTAATACCGGTGGTATATCTGGTTTGGAAAAAACGCGAAATATAAATTTTCACCACGCAGGGACAATACAAAACCGGCGTAGGGTGCAATCCCATTGCACCGTATGCGGCGACATATCTATCACAGGCTGTTCGTTTGTTTGTTTGTTTGAAACTGGTTTGGTGACGGCTTGACGGATCGTCACCCTTTTAGACTCATTCGGCGCATTGGGAATGCGCCCTACCGCCGTCGCGCAAACTCTTTGCGAATAGCATCATGTGCCATCTCTTTTGTAGGGTGCAATCCCATTGCACCGCATGCGGCGACATATCTATCACAGTCTGTTCGTTTGTTTGAAACTGGTTTGGTGACGGCTTGACGGATCGTCGCCCTTTTAGACTCATTCGGCGCATTGGGAATGCGCCCTACCGCCGTCGCGCTGCCATGCTCGCATCGCCTATAACACAGATTGTTGATTTCATACTCGGAGTGGAATAAGCAAAGAGAGACAATCAAATGTGAAACAGAAGATTAAAATCGGCTGGAAAGGCAGTTGGTTTCCATTTTACCTGCCGTAAATCCAGCATATTATTCGCCGCAACCCGGCATTCAAAAATTCTGGAGTTCAGGATCTGTTTCGGCGCAGCGCTGCTCCAGTGGATTTTTAGAGGCACCCTTAACATCGCTGTACCAAAACATACACAACCGACTTAGCTATTTCATGTTTTTCTGTTACGACGTCGGCGGGCAAGAGATAGCCCGAGCAGTAACAGAGCCACAACCGGGATCTCTGGATAGACCACGCTATACACGACAGGCGTAATGGCGAGTCGAAATAGTGGAACCAACAACTGATGTTCATCCATCGCAGCAGTTACGTCCGGGGCCGCTTTGTAATAGGCATTAACCAGTGTTTCACCCATGGAGCCAGACTTTATGACTTCATCTCTGAAATGACGGATGCTACCCATATGTGGTTCCAGATAGCTTGCCTCAGCGGCACGGCTAGTCGGACAAATACTGCCGGTTACCTTAACCTGTGCGGTTGCAATCCCGCTCCCCTCTGAAGCCTGATGTGGATAACCATCACCCGGGTTAGGGTAGCGCATATCACGTGCATTGGCGCCAAAGTTAAAAGTGCCGGTGTTATTAATCGTAATATTTGACCAGGTATATGTATAAACCGGTGCACTACCTGGAGCGGCCTGCATATGCGCCTTGTCCAGCTCGACGATACCGGTCGCCTGACCAAACCACCAGATGGTACTCAGGCCGAAAGGTGCGCTGCCAGTTACCTTTATAGAAAAAGGGCTGCCTTTTGTTACCTCCGCCGGGGTAATGGATATCTTCACCGTCGGTACAATCGCGCGATGCGCATTCACCCTGCCATGGCCATGCGTCGTGCTAAATCCATCCGCATTATAGTTGGCTGTAGCTGGCTGGATTTTCTCTGCCGTTTGCTCAAGGATCTGCTGCACCTGGGTGCGTGTAAGATTATTATTCAAGGTCAGTAACAGCCCGGCAATGCCAGCTGTCAACGGAGTAGCCGAGGAGGTACCCCCGAAGTCATTATAATAATCACCGTTGACATAACCGACATTCCCTTCCCGATCAGTCGTGGTAATGCCACGCGTTCCGCCACGGGTTGGCGCCAGTACATCCATACAAACACCAAAACCCGCGTTGCCCATTTCGTCCAGATTTGTCGAACGACTGACGGCAATGACATTATTCATGGAAGAGATATCGGGTGTTGCGCCTATACAGTTATCCGTATTGGTGTTTGTCATGGCAAACAGGACAACAGCGCCGCGGCCGCCTCGACCATTTGTTGCGGCATTGTTAATTGCATCCTCCACATCATCCGTCGCCGCCGTACCAATATTGTATCCCCAGCTGTTGGTGATCACAGCGGCATTTTGTGCCACAGCATAATCAAATGCATCGGCGTGATCAGCGGTAGACCCGCCCAGCATCCGGATGGGTAACAGACCACAACGGGGGCAACTGCCACTCACACCGATAGCATTATTGCCACGCGCCGCCACAACCCCGGAGACCGCAGTCCCATGGTTATCACCCGCGCCTGGTCTTGGATCATTATCCGGTGGGTTAGCTGTGAAATCTCTGCCTCCGGCAACAATATTCGGGATCAGATCATCATGATCCGTGTCGATACCATCATCCAGTACAGCAACAACCGTCGCGATATTACCCAGGGTAAAATCCCAGGCCTCCGGTGCATCGATGTCGGCATCTACGGTACCGCCACCCTGGCCGGTGTTGTTGAGATGCCACTGATCATTGAACAGAGCATCATTGGGAATCACTGGCTGATTCGGTATCGTGCGCGTAATGGTGTCGGCTATAAAGTTGGGGTGTGAATAGCTGACCTTGCCAGTCTCATAGAGCTGGTTGGCTATATCCAGCGCATCACGGGCAGAGCCGGATTTAACCCTATAGACATAACGGCCGATCCTTACTTTGCTTTCACGGACCTGAGACAGCCCCAGCTTTGCCTCGAGCTGTTTTCTCTCCGCAGCCGTCACTTTTTCACCAAATCGAACCACGATCTCCGAGGTCAGCACCATTGGCGCATTTGTCGTCTTGAGCATGACAACGCGATAGATCTGTTCAACGGCTTTGTCAGACTGAATGCCGCTGCTCAATGACTGATAGCCCTTCTGGTCAATACGCTTAGCAAGTTTAAAAATGGCAATATTGCTGCTTTTGAAAATAATGGGTTGATCCTTAGTGAAGGATGGTTGCCTGCCCTGGATCTGAATTGCTTGCTTGTCATCCCCTTTCATCCGCACTGCCACATAATCTTCAGACAGGGTGATCTCCACCTTCTTCCCCGCTTTGTAGAAGTAGTCGGTGCGCAACTTATCATCCTGACCAAGTGCCGGCATCATGACCAGAATTGACAGGATCATCACCAATTTCGGCATAAATTTCTTCATGTCAACATCCTCCTTGTTATATTTTTATTGATGATATTTTCAGTATCACGATCAAAAACGAGCGCGTCGTTTCACTTGTCGATATTAAATTTATGACAAAATAAAAGGGTTCTCATTAAAGGGTAATGTATATCGAATTTACTTCTGGACAAATGATCATCATCAAACAAAGTTGATTTACATATTATGCAACATGGACAATCTGAGACGAAGCATGAGTAAAAACTTATTATGAATGGTAGTTAATGCGCATCCAAATCTGCCAGGATCATTAATGTCTTTCTGCTCAATCCACATTAGCGACATCTCACCGAATGCAATATCTTGTTATTGCATTACAGCCCCCGCTGCCATTCCTCCCGCAGGTCCAGCTTGTCAGGGGCGGAGATGGCCAGATCGAGTTTATCGAGCAGGGCTGGTTTATCCCGACCGAGCACACCTTTTAATACCAGATAATTGGAGGCGTGGTCACTGCGAAATATTGTGCTGTTAAGGTCGGTATGTTCGATAAACACTCGCATCTCCTCAAACAGGCCAATTTGGTCCAGCAGGTGGAAATTCTTGGGGAAATGTTGACGAAAGCGGGCTTCGCCCAATGGAAAGCTCACCACCAGCGTGGCCAGGTAATTGGGCTGGCTTTCATTGACCAGCCGCGCAGAGTTCAGGGCGTGTTGCCGGGTATATAAATCACCGCCCAGCCCGTTGAGGATCATCACCGAGGTCTTGATACCCGCCAGGCGCAGTTTCTGTAATGCAGCGACCGTCGAGTCAAAGGTCTCGCCCTTTTCAATCATTTGCAGGAGTTGTTCATCACCACTCTCCGCACCGACGTACACCAGCCCAAGGGCCGCCTCACGGAGTTCTTTCAGCTCATCCACCGATTTGTTTTTCACATTGCGTGGCAGACAATAAGTAGAAACACGATTGATGTCAGGGAAGCACCGCTTGATCTGCTCAAGGATCGCCAACAGACGCCGGGTCGATAACACCATGGCATCCCCATCCGCGAGAAAAACCCGCCTGACATGCGGCATGGCCTGCGCGGCACGCTCGATCTCCGCAAAGACTTCAACTTCATTTTTAATACTGAACTTCTTTTGCGGCGCCGTATACATTTCACAAAACGCACAACGGTTCCAGGAACAACCATTGGTCACCTGAAAGATCAGCGAATCGGCTTCGCTGGGGGGACGAAACACCGGTTCGATGTATACGGGATATGAGTTCATAGTACAATTATAGTGGAAAATAGATGCCAACAGATTCCAATCGGCCGAACACCTGACTTTTTTATCAGAACCTGTGTAAATCTTCCTCTACGCATCCATTATAATTTCAACCACATTCCAGAAATAACGCATTCCGACTAATTATTAACTTGAATCCAACAATCACGTCATTCCGACGTGTTCTTAGTCGGAATCCAGGGCTTAAACAACCATGTATAAGTCTGTATCTCTAATCCCAACACCCACATCCACCAAGTTCTAATTCCGGTTTACCGCACAAAGGACAGACCAGGGCAGCCTGTAATTCTGGATTAATGATCACCACCCTGCGGCTACGACAGTGCGAACACCGCTTATTCAGACTTGCAGCATTTGATACCAGCAAATGATGGCATTGAGTACACTGCAAGATCTGGTATTCAACCCGCATGAACCCGCAACCGTCTTGCATAAACTCCTTTTCATAACCGCAGGTGCAAAAGGCGGTATAGAATTTACCCATATCGTCCACCCCGTTGGTTGAAGTACCAATAATTGACAAATTCCTGATCGCCCAGCAACACGCCGACGGCCCTTAATAACTGTTTAAACGCCTCGGAGGGATTGTGGCCACCCCTCGGGGGATAGGCATTCACAAGGTGAGTCTCCATGCGTTTATCATCATGCGCCAGCTCAATCGACCACTGCTCACCATCCAACACATGCCCGTCATATTCTGGTTTCCAATACCATGCACCGATCACTCTCACCTGCGCCCAGTTTTGCGGCGGCGTGGGAAACACGGGTGCCAGGTTCGAGCATAATGCAGGCCACCGATCCGACCGGGATGTGGGTGCGTACTCCAGTCTTGTCGATCACCACGAACGCACCGTCCTTCACATCGATCTGTCCATATTCAATAAATATCATCGAGACGCGGTCCTTCATGGGAATGGGTTTGAGTGGTATAAAGGTCATGGGTCTAGATAGCTGGTTTCCAGAGGCAGACAACACTTCTTGTATTTCTTGCCGCTGCCGCAGGGACATGAGTCATTGCGGCCAATGTTGAGTGCGGTTAATTTCTCATATTCAACTTTTGTTACCACGTCCCCTCGACAAGCGCAACACTCATTCCCGGCGCATGGTTAGGTGACTGGATTAGCCCACCAAGTGTTCTATGATATAGCTTTACAAATCTTCAAGGCTACTCTTCAATTAAATAGGTTTGCACCAGCTTCCAGCTATTGTTTTTATATTCAAATACAAGATCGCTAATCCTAAGCGTGTCGTCTGGCATTATTTTATTTGCTGGAAGTTTTATAGTGTTAATTACAACATCACGAATTGTCTGACTTGATGTTGAGCCATCTTGTGGATTGTATTTAACCTCTTCCTGGGCAAGCACTTTTTCGAATACAGCCTTGAAATTATCCTTAGTTATTTTTTTGACAGGAATAAAATCTGCTTCGCCGTGAACAGCGAGTGGAAATTGTGTTTGGCTGATTAATTTCTGGTAATTATTTTCAATAACAGCCTGTCGAAACTCGGACCAGAACGCCTGAGCTGACGAAACTGGTGGCGCAGAAAAACAGGGAAAAGAAATGACGATCAGTAGAATTAACGTGAGAAATTTTGCTTTAAACATGACGTGAGACTCACTATTTTGGATGAAGCATTTAATCAAACTGGCCAACGACAAGCTTTAAGTGCCCAAGTGCTTTTTGGGTATCTTGATGTTTTTACCTGATCAAGCTGATTACCTCCTAATACCTCGTAATATTTATTTGTCTCTCGAACCAAAAAGGCGACATGGTTACCTGAATAGGATAGCGCTGAATTGGTAGCTTTACTATTGTGTATCACAATGATTGCCCCGTGTTGCAACGATGTTGGCTTACCCCAGTTCAGCCAGCTAATGGCCAATGCGGAATTTGTACCTTTCTTTCCCGCTTGAATCATCACCCAGTTTACAAAAGAAGAACACCAAGGTGTTTCATCCTTTGTAGCCCGGAGAGTTGTTGTTGCATGATAGGTTATGATGCGTGGATTATGAAGCACTCCTTTAAGTTCTCGTTGCCCGATTTCACCTGCGGCAATTTTCATCCAAGGGGCTGTCTGTGCAGGGACCACAGCTGGCTTATCTGCCGCTACAACTTTATTATTTTTAAGAGAAATCAACATTTCAGCATCAACTGAACCATCTACGCCAAGATATGAAATTAATTGATATCGTTTTACTATGCTGTCTGTTTGTTTATCAAAGAGATCATTCTCTACTAATTTTGGATTTAGTTTAAATTTCTCGTTCAGTAGTTTTTTTAGCTCTTGTACTTCTTGGCCTCTACTTCCAATTGATAAAGCGTTTCTCATACCCATCTCCTTGAAACTATCTAAATATATGTTCGAGAATAAATATTGCTCTTGAACTCTATTATGGTGCATGTTATTGCAAGAATGGCAACCATGCAGACATACAACTAATAGCCGCATTATTACAACTCACCCGCCAAGCTCCATCTACTATAAACACCTAATTATTGAAGCAGCTTTACTTTCTTTAACCCGGCAGCCTCGGCCTTTGACTTCAACTTTTTGTCAAAGGTCGCAAAAGAATAACTTTGAGCGCAGGCCAGGTGCAGGGCATCGACAAAATCCATCCCGCTTCGCAATAGATTTGCCGCCATACTGATGTGGTGCGCGTCTTCCACGGTTACCTTGTCCTGCCCCAGCAATTTAATAAACGCCCCCGCAATGGCATCGGAAGAAAACCCATAGGCAAAACGCAATACCCACTCGGTTTCCAGGATCACCGTCTTAGTGATATAGATCGGCTCTTTCTTAAACAGTTGTTTGGCCTTATCGGCCTGCGCCTTGTCATCGGCGGTGAATAACCGCACCAGGACATTCGTATCAATACTGATCATCCGACTCTTCCCTGACCTGATTGGCCCCCTGTTGTATGGCTCGCTCCATCTCCTCCAGCGACCTGGCGGGCCCGCTGTATTTCAGGCACCCCGCCAGTTCCTCGAGGGTGGACAGTGGCACCGGGCGGGCGGGTTTGAGCAACACC
>JAHEDB010000493.1 GCA_024641465.1 Chromatiales bacterium
GATAGAAACTACAGCAGCACACGCTCAATACCGTTGGCCGCCATCTTCTGCAAAAATGTCTTTTGCCAGTCTTTACCCAACATGCCGCTGATCATTTCCACTACGATGTAATCCGTCTCCAGGCCGGTGCTGGCGCCGTAGCGCGACAGGCCCTGCTGACAGGCGGGACAGGAGGTCAATATCTTGACCTCGCCCTTGTGACTGCTGTCTTTACCGATCAATTGCCGGATCCCCTTGCGCAGTTCCTCGCGCTTGCGATACCTGACCTGAGTGGCGATATCCGGACGCGCGATGGCAAAGGTGCCGGCCTCACCACAGCATCGTTCCGCCAACAGAACTTCCTGCTTTAACAGACTGGAAGCAACCCGCACCGGGTTATAGGTCTTCATCGGGGTATGACAGGGATCGTGATAGAGATACTTCACGCCACTCGCCTCCGACAACTGCATGCCCTTCTCCATCAGATACTCATGGATATCCAGCAGGCGACAGCCGGGGAAGATCTTGTGGAACTGATATTGCTGTAACTGATCCATGCAGGTGCCGCAAGAAACGATCACGGTCTTGATGTCCATGTAGTTCAGGGTGTTGGCGACACGGTGGAACAGCACCTGATTGTCGACCGACAGGTCTTTACCCCTCGCCGCATCACCGCCGGCGGTCTGTGGATAGCCGCAACACAGATAACCCGGTGGCAACACCGTCTCGGCACCGGCCTCGCATAGCATCGCCAGGGTCGCAAGCCCTACCTGACTGAACAGGCGTTCCGAACCGCAACCGGGAAAATAAAATACGGCATCGGAATGTTCCGTCACCTTCGCCGGGTCACGCAGAATGGCTACGGTCTTTGAGTCTTCCAGGTCGAGCAGGGCCCGCATAGTTTTGGCCGGCACGTTGTTTGGCATGGGTGTTTTTACAAAATGCACCAGCTGGCTGGTGACACCGCTCTTGCCGGTGGTGGCCTGCGGCAGTGATTTCTTTTGCAGGGGCAATAACACCCTGGCGGCACGCCAGGCCAGTCTTTGCATACGATAGCCGAGGCGAATCGCCGTATTACGCAGTAACTTGATTGCCATCGGATCGGTCACGTTGAGATATAACATGCCGACCCAGCTGCCGATGTTCCAGTTCTTTTTGCCGTGATTGCGCAGGATGGTGCGCATGTTGACCGAGACCTCACCGAAGTCGATGTTCACCGGGCAGGGATTCAGACACTTATGACAGACCGTACAGTGATCGGCGATGTCATTCATTTCTTCAAAATGCCGAACCGAGATGCCACGCCGGGTCTGTTCTTCGTATAGAAAGGCCTCGATGATCAAACCCGTGGCGAGGATCTTGTTACGCGGTGAATAGAGCAGATTGGCCCGCGGCACATGAGTATTACACACCGGCTTACACTTGCCGCAACGCAGGCAATCCTTGATCGCCATATTCAGCTCACCCAGTTCACTGGCCTCGAGTATCAGGGCCTCCTGTTCCACCAGTCGCAGCGAGGGCGTATAGGCATTTTTCAGGTCCGCGCCGGGCAAGAGCTTGCCCGGATTAAACACCCCGTGTGGATCCACGCGGGTTTTATAGTCGGCGAATTCTCTGATGGTATCTTTATTGAGGAAGGCCAGCTTGGTGATGCCGATACCGTGTTCACCGGAGATCACCCCCCCCAGGGATTCGGCCAACTGCATGATCCGTGCAACCACCTGTTCGGCCTCATGCAGCATGGCATAGTCATTGGAGTTGACCGGTATATTGGTATGCACGTTACCATCACCGGCGTGCATGTGGGTGGCGACAAACAGACGACTGGAATGGATCCTGGCATGAATGCCATCCAGGCGTTCGCGCAGGGCGGTAAATTCCTGACCACTGAAGATCGATTTTAGCGGCCGCTCCACACTCTGCCGATAGGAGATACGGAAGGAACGGCGTTGCAGGACACGAAACAGGCTGTCATCCGCTTGCAGGGCATTGCGCGCCGCTTCATCGAGCATCCCCACATACAGCTTGCCCGGTTTGTCCATGTCGTCGAGCAATTGTTGCCACTGTCGCTGCACGCCCATGAGTAAGTCACGTGCGGTTTGCCGTTTGTTGTTGATCAGCCGGGCGCTTTCTTCGTCCCGCTCTTCCGGCGCCTGACCGGCCACGACGGTGCGCAACTCCGGCATATCACTATCGAAATAGCTCAGCACCGCATCGATCATGCGCAGCTTATTGAGGGTCGAGAGTTCTATATTAATGCGTTCGATACCATCGCTATACTCGGCCAGACGCGGCAGGGGGATCACCACGTCTTCATTGATCTTGAAGGCATTGGTGTGGGCGGCAATCGCCGCGGTGCGCGCCCGATCTTCCCAGAAGCGTTTGCGCGCCTCGGCACTGATGGCGATAAAACCTTCACACTCGCGCTCTGACGCCATCGCCACCACCCGATCAGTGGCCCGAATCACCGCCGCCTCCTCATCACCGGCCA
>JAHEDB010000065.1 GCA_024641465.1 Chromatiales bacterium
TGGCAAGGGTCGTATGATCAAGGGCTTTGAAGAAGGTCTGGTCGGGCTCAAGGTCGGTGACGAAAAGACCCTTGAACTGGCCTTCCCCGCAGAATATCACGCCAAGGATCTGGCTGGTAAAGATGTCCAGTTTGAAATCAAGGTTACCAAGGTTGAATCCGCTGTCTTACCGGAAATTGATCAAGAATTCGCCAAACGACTCGGTGTAGCCGACGGCAGCATCGATAAAATGCGCGACGATGTTAAAAATAATATGCAGCGTGAGCTTGATTCACGCCTGAAAAACAGCGCTAAACAAGCGGTAATGGATAAATTGCTGGAAACGAATAAAATTGATGTGCCTGCCGCCTTGATTCAGGAGGAATCTCAGCTTTTACTTAAGCAGATGCAAAATAATTTGATGCAGCAGGGCATGCAGGGTAACCAGTTACAGATGGATGCCTCGATGTTCAAGGATCAGGCACAAAGGCGTGTGGCCCTGGGCTTGATCATGACGGAGATCGTCAAACAGCAGGAAATTAAAGTTGATACCAATAAGGTCCGTCAATATATTGAGCAACTGGCCGCTAGTTATGACAAACCGGATGAAGTCATCAAATGGTACTACGGTGATAAACAACGGTTGTCAGAAGTGGAATCCGTGGTGATGGAAGAGCAGATCGTTGATTGGGTACTTACGCAGGCAGCGGTGAAAGAGAAGGAAGTATCATTTAATAAATTGATGTACCCAGAGAAAGATTAGGGTGTTAGGCGACGTTTAAGCATAAAGGAAAATAAACTGTGACCGATAGAAAAAATAACGAAGAATTCGGTATAACCAGTCAGCTGGTGCCGATGGTGGTTGAGCAGACCTCGCGTGGCGAACGTGCCTATGACATTTATTCGAGGCTGCTGAAGGAACGGGTCATATTTCTGGTCGGTCAGGTTGAAGACCACATGGCAAATCTGGTTGTAGCACAGTTGCTCTTTTTAGAATCAGAAAACCCGGATAAGGACATACACCTATATATTAATTCTCCGGGCGGTTCGGTCACTGCGGGTTTATCGATATACGATACCATGCAGTTTATCAAGCCTGATGTCAGCACCATGTGTATCGGTCAGGCCGCCAGTATGGGGGCGGTCCTGCTGGCCGGAGGCGCCGCGGGTAAACGCTATTGCCTGCCGCACTCGCGGACCATGATCCATCAGCCGCTGGGCGGTTTTCAGGGACAGGCCGCGGATTTCGAGATCCATGCTAAGGAGATCCTCGATATTCGGGAACGATTGAATGCCATTCTTGCCAAACATACAGGGCAACCGATGGAACGTATCCAGCAGGATACCGACCGGGATTTTTTCCTGAATGCCGCTGAATCGGTCAAATACGGGTTAATTGATGAAGTTATGAGCATGCGTGGCGAGAGTAAGACAGAAGGGAAAAAATAGCCTAAAGTTAGCAATAGGCGACGGTTGCGCTAAGTTATCAAAAGTTACGAAATGGGCTTGCAACAAAGACTAATTATGTGCATGGTTAGTATAAGGCAAGTCTTATATGATGTGAGGTTAGAGAAATGAGTGACGACAAGAACACAACGGGCGAGAATGGCAAGCTGTTGTATTGCTCGTTTTGTGGCAAAAGTCAGCACGAAGTCCGCAAATTGATTGCCGGGCCTTCCGTGTTCATCTGTGATGAATGTGTCGAACTGTGTAACGACATTATTCGCGAAGAGGTGCAGGAGCAGGCATCCTCGGTCACGGGTAGCAAACTACCAACACCTCACGAAATTAATGCCATCCTGGACGAGTATGTCATCGGTCAGGTCAGGGCCAAAAAGGTTCTGTCCGTTGCCGTATACAACCACTACAAACGCCTGGAAACCAGCAAGAAGAAAGATGATGTCGAGCTGGCCAAGAGTAATATCCTGTTAATCGGTCCAACCGGCAGTGGTAAAACCCTGCTGGCCGAGACACTGGCTCGCCTGCTCAATGTACCTTTTACCATCGCTGATGCCACCACCCTGACCGAGGCCGGTTATGTAGGTGAGGATGTGGAAAATATCATCCAGAAATTGCTGCAGAAATGTGATTATGATGTGGACAAGGCTCAGACGGGGATCGTCTATATCGATGAAATCGACAAGATCTCCCGCAAGTCTGACAACCCATCGATTACCCGTGACGTGTCCGGTGAAGGTGTGCAGCAGGCCCTGTTGAAACTGATTGAAGGGACTGTTGCCTCCGTGCCTCCACAGGGTGGCCGTAAACACCCGCAACAGGAGTTCTTACAAGTTAACACCAGCAATATCCTGTTTATCTGTGGCGGAGCCTTTGCCGGACTGGAACGTATTATCCGTGACCGCTCTGAAAAGGGTGGTATCGGTTTTGGTGCCGAGGTTAAGGGCAAGAGCGATCAGAAGAGCCTGAGTGATGTCCTGCACTCGGTTGAACCGGAAGATTTAATTAAATTTGGCCTGATTCCCGAGTTTGTCGGTCGTCTACCCGTGGTGGCCACCCTCAGTGAACTGGATGAGGCCGCCCTGATCCAGATCCTCACCGAACCGAAGAATGCCCTGACCAAACAGTACCAGAAAATGTTCGAAATGGAAGGCTGTGAACTGGAGTTCAGGGAAGATGCCCTGCGCGCCGTCGCCCAGAAGGCGATGGATCGCAAGACGGGTGCCCGCGGCCTGCGTTCAATCCTCGAGCATGTCTTGCTCGATACCATGTACGATCTCCCATCCCAGGAGAATCTCGAAAAAGTGATCATTGATGATTCCGTGATCGAAGGTGATGGAAAACCGCTAATGCTTTATGAAGGCACGGAAAAACGTGTCGCCTCCTCTGACGAGTAGCAACATCAAAAGACAACAGGACCGGCATGGTTATGCGGGTGTTTATTTCAACAGTGAGAAAAAACTGTTGAAATCGCTCCCGCGCGTCCCCACAACATGTCAAACCAGCTATTTGAATTAACCTCAACCTGTGAGCAGATCAAATGTCCCAAGTGATTGATGACCAAATGACAACCATCCCCATTTTGCCGTTGCGTGATGTCGTGGTATATCCGCATATGGTCATACCGCTGTTTGTCGGTCGGGAAAAATCCATCAAAGCACTTGAGACGGCGATGGAAAATGACAAACAGATCCTGCTCGTGGCACAAAAGAGCGCCTCTCAGGATGACCCCAAACCGGAAGATGTGTATCGCATCGGGACGGTGTCCAGCATCCTGCAATTGCTGAAACTACCGGATGGTACGGTCAAGGTATTGGTAGAGGGTAGCCGTCGGGCCAAGATCCTGAACTTCATTGGTGACGATGAATTCTTTTCTGCACAGGTTGTGAATTTTGAGGATTCCGTACTGGATGAACGCGAGGCCGAGGTATTGATTCGGTCGCTGACCACCCAGTTCGATCAATATGTAAAACTGAACAAGAAAGTTCCCCCTGAGATCCTCAGCTCCCTGTCGAGTATCGATGACCCCGGTCGTCTGGTCGATACCATTGCCGCGCATATGTCGTTAAAGATCGATGAGAAACAGAAGATCCTCGAAATCGACGGCATGCGCGAGCGCTTTGAACACCTGATGGGCATCATGGAATCGGAGATCGATCTGTTACAGGTTGAAAAACGCATCCGTGGTCGTGTCAAAAGGCAGATGGAAAAGAGCCAGCGTGAGTACTATCTGAATGAACAAATGAAGGCCATCCAGAAGGAACTGGGTGACATGGATGATGTGCCCAATGAAATGGAAGAGCTGGAGCAAAAGATTGAAAAGGCCGGCATGTCGAAGGAGGCCAAGACCAAGGCCAAGGCGGAAATGGGCAAACTCAAAATGATGTCGCCCATGTCAGCCGAGGCGACGGTCGTGCGTAACTATCTCGATTGGCTGGTCAATGTACCCTGGAAGAAACGCAGCAAGGTCCGTAATGACCTAGCCGAGGCCGAGAGGGTGCTGGAACAGGATCACTATGGGCTGGAAAAGGTCAAGGAACGTATCCTTGAGTATCTGGCCGTGCAACAACGTGTCAAACAGATGAAGGGGCCAATCCTCTGCCTGGTGGGTCCGCCCGGTGTCGGTAAGACCTCGTTGGGTAAATCCATTGCCCGGGCCACGCACCGCAAGTTTATTCGTATGTCACTGGGTGGGGTGCGTGATGAGGCTGAGATCCGCGGCCACCGCCGCACCTATATCGGTGCCATGCCCGGTAAGATCGTGCAGAACCTGTCCAAGGTAGGGACTCGCAATCCCTTATTCCTGCTCGACGAGATAGACAAGATGGCGATGGATTTCCGTGGTGATCCTGCCTCGGCTTTATTGGAAGTCCTGGATCCGGAACAGAATCATACCTTTAACGATCATTACCTGGAGGTCGATTATGACCTGTCCGAGGTGATGTTTGTCGCCACCTCCAACTCGATGAATATTCCGGGACCATTGCTGGATCGTATGGAGGTGATCCGCCTGTCGGGTTATACCGAGGATGAGAAGGTGAATATCGCCAAGCAATACCTGGTCAACAAACAGGTGAAAAATAATGGGCTGCAAGAAAGCGAATTGAGTATCTCCGAAGCGGCCATTCGTGACATCGTGCGCTATTACACCCGTGAAGCCGGTGTCCGTAATCTGGAACGTGAGATTGCCAAGATCTGCCGTAAGGTAGTCAAAGAGATTCTGCTCAAGCCGCGTGAGAAAAAGGTCGTCGTTAGCCCGACTAATCTTGAAAAATATCTTGGCGTGCAACGCTTCCGCTTTGGTAGCGCTGAAGAGAAGGATCAGGTTGGTCAGGTGGTCGGTCTGGCCTGGACCGAGGTCGGTGGTGAACTGTTGACCATCGAAACGGCTGTCATGCCCGGTAAGGGCAAGCATACTATCACTGGTCAGTTGGGTGATGTGATGAAGGAATCGATTCAGGCTGCACTGACCGTGGTACGCAGTCGCTCAATGGTATTGGGTATCGATGATGAGATCTTTGAAAAGAAAGATATCCATATCCACGTGCCGGAAGGCGCCATCCCCAAGGATGGTCCCAGTGCCGGGGTAGGTATGTGTACCGCGCTGGTTTCCGCACTGACCAATATCCCGGTGCGGGCCGATGTGGCCATGACCGGTGAGATTACTCTGCGTGGTGAGGTCCTGCCGATCGGTGGTTTGAAGGAAAAATTACTGGCCGCTCATCGAGGTGGTATCAAGACGGTCCTGATTCCAGAGGAGAATCGTCGTGATCTGACGGAGATCCCGAAAAATATTCAACAACATCTGGATATCCGACCTGTACGCTGGATAGATGAGGTTCTCCAGGTCGCGCTACAGCACATGCCGGTGGCCAGGGAGAAGGAAAGTGGTGGCTCGGCGGTCAAGGAAGCTAAGCCATCCAAGTCAGGTAAGCGCGGTTCGTTACGAACGCACTGATTTTATTCAGCTAATCTGGTTAATCGGTCAGTCCTTCGCATAAAATGAGCGCAAGACTGGCCGATTATCTGTCGGGTCATGTTCCAATCGTTGCTATGTCAAGCTTAAAATCATTGAAATTTCTCGACTACTCGCTTGACCTGTCAACAGCTCGATTGGTATAAGTTCCACTGTCTAAAGATTGTTACCCGCCGCACTCCTGCGGCGTTTCATTTATTAACACCAAAATATAGGGGAGCACTAGTGAATAAAGCAGAACTTATTGATGCAGTAGCCGAAGGTGCTGATATTTCCAAAGCCGACGCCACCCGCGCAGTCGATACTGTGGTTGATCAGATTACCAAGGCGCTGAAGAAGGGCGAGCAGGTCACTCTGGTCGGGTTTGGCACCTTTGCCGTCAAGGATCGGGCTGCCCGTACCGGCCGCAATCCTCGCACTGGTGAGGCACTTAATATTCCAGCATCAAAAGTTCCTGGATTTAAGGCTGGTAAAGCGCTGAAGGATGCCGTAAACTAGCGCGCCTTTGCAGGGGAGAGCGGGTGGTTAGCTCAGCTGGGAGAGCATCGCCCTTACAAGGCGAGGGTCGGGGGTTCGAACCCCTCACCACCCACCAAGTTTGGACCGGTAGTTCAGCTGGTTAGAATGCCGGCCTGTCACGCCGGAGGTCGCGGGTTCGAGTCCCGTCCGGTCCGCCAAACAAAAAGGGCGTGTCTATATTACATAGTCCGCCCTTTTTTTATTTATAATTTCTTCAGTAACTCCAGGATTTGAGATATATGCTGCAGATAATTCGTGAACATGCTCAGGGTGTTATTGTCTGGACCATCGTTGGTCTTATCATCATTACCTTTGCCCTGTTTGGCCTGAGTTCCTACCTGTCAGGTTCCTCCAAGAATTACGTCGCCCGTATCAACGGTGTCGAAATCGGTGAAAATCAATTTCGCCGTGAGTTACAAAACTATCAGTCTCGTCTGCAACAGATGTTGGGAAAAAATTTCCAGGCCGATATGTTCAGCCCCGAGATGATTAAGCAGGAAGTGGTAAATGGTCTGATCAGCCGTGAGTTGATGACCCAATACCTGGAAGACAAAAAATACTATGTCGCCCCAGTCAAGCTGGCCGCAGAAATACACGCCATCGATGCCTTTAAAGACGAAGGTGGTCAATTTTCCAAGGCGCGTTATCAGGAGCTGATCCGTCGCCAGGGGATGTCGGAAGGCGGTTTTGAGCAGCAACTTGCGCGTGATGTTGCGTCTCAGTTTCTCCAGTCAGGGATCGGTCAGAGTGATTTCGCCACCGATACCGAGGTGCAGCAGTTTTTAAAGTTGAACAACCAGCAACGCGATATTGGTTATCTGACCATCTCTAAACAACCTTATCTGAAAAATGTCTCAGCCTCTAGCGAACAGCTTGAGACGTATTACAACAGTCATAAAAATGAATTCATGAATCCGGAACAAATCAGCGTGGAATACGTTGAACTTGACCTGGATAAACTGGCGAAGGCCTACGAAATTACCGATGCTGCCATCCAGCAGCACTATGACAGCCATCGTCAGAGTTATGTCAGCCAGCCGGAACAACGACGGGTAAGTCATATTCTGATCAAGGTAGATGACAAAACTGACGAAAAATCGGCGTTAAAGACCTTCGGTGATATTGAAAAGCGACTGAAGAAGGGCGAGCCGTTCAATAAACTGGCAAAGGAATTTTCCCAGGACCCCGGTTCAGCGAAACAGGGTGGTGACCTCGGGCTGTTTGGTCGTGGCGTCATGGATAAGGCGTTTGAAGAGAGTGCCTTTGGCCTGCAAAAAGGTCAAGTTAGCAAACCTGTACGTTCTGCCTTTGGTTATCATCTGATTAAACTGGAAGAGGTCAATGCCGAAAAGGTCAGGACTTTCGCCGATGTGAAGGAATCAATTCGCAAGGAACTCCAGATACAACAGGCTGAGCAGACGTTTTACTCGCTGTCAGAAAAACTGAATAACATTACCTATGAACAACCCGGTTCCCTGCAACCCGTGGTTGATGCCCTTGGTTTGACGCTACAAAAGACCGAGCTGTTTGACCGTCGTGGCGGCAAGGGTATCGCAGCCAAACAAAAGATAGCCAGTGCCGCCTTTAGCGATGAGGTGCTGAACCTGGGGCGTAACAGCGATCTGATTGAGTTGAGTGACACCCATCTTGTGGTGTTGCGTAAGTTAGAACAACAGCAGGCCTCACAAAAACCCCTGGCTGAAGTTAGCAAGATTATTCAGGAGCGTCTGCGCGATCAACTCGCCAAGCAACAGGTCGGCGAGCAACTGCAAAAGGCCCTGCAACGCCTGCAAGGCGGTGAGTCACCGGTGAAACTTGCCAAGTCGATCAAGGGTGCGGACTGGTCACGTGCCGGTTTGATTAAACGTAACGTTGACACGGACAAATCCAAAAAGGCTGACAAACTGGATCAACAGATCCGTCACAAGGCCTTCACCATGGCCAAGCCAGAGGGACAAAAACCGACTTGGGACAAGGTCTCAATGTTGAATGGTGATGGTGCGGTAATCGGGCTTTATGCAATCAAAGTATCCGGCGACAAGGATAAAGGGCAGCAAGATCAGGATCGACTTGCGCAAAGCAGCGGTAGCGCACTATTTGGTCGTTTACTGGAACAGCAACGATTGCAGGCTAAAATTGCCGTCAACCTGCCGAAAGATACCGAGTAAGTCGCCCGGGTACTGCTGACGGGCCCAACCCCACAGGATTGGAATTCCCGATGTCGAAGCTCGCACTACACTGGCAAATCATTATTGCGCTGTTATTGGCGGTGTTGTGCGGTTTGTCATTTACCCCGGAAACCCGATTCCTCGGCGTTCACCTGTTTGCCGTGCTCGACTTTACCGGCACCCTGTTTCTGAATACCCTGAAGATGATCATCGTACCGCTGATCGTCGCTTCATTGATTACCGGCATTGCCGGGATCGGTGGCAGTAAAGGCCTCGGTCGGTTGGGTAGCAAGGCCGTCCTGTTTTATGTTACCACCAGTCTGCTGGCCATCCTCACCGGCCTGTTATTCACCAATCTGTTTAATCCCGGCATCATCGATGGCCATGCCGCACGGGATGTGCTGGGTCTTTCCGCCGATCAGGTCTCCATCGTTACGTCGAAGGTGGCAGGTAAGGGCGGCTCGGATATCGCCGGCGTGTTTCTCAGTATGGTGCCAACCAATGTTGTCGCAGCGGCGGCCAACGGTCAGATGCTGGGACTGATCTTTTTCAGTATCCTGTTCGGATTTTTCATGACCCGTATCAGCGAGCCCTATGCCGAGGCGCAATTCAACTTCTGGCAGGGATTGTTTGAGGTAATGATGCAGATTACCGAATGGGTGATGAAGTTTGCCCCGCTAGGGGTATTTGCCCTGGTCAGTAAGGTGGTGATGTCCACTGGCCTGGGGGCCTTCAAACCCCTGCTGGTATTTTTCTTCACGGTGTTGTTGGCCCTGCTGGCCCATTTTTTAATTACGCTACCGATGCTGATCCGGCTTCTGACCGGGCTCAATCCCATCAAACAATTCAAGGCCATGGCCCCGGCGCTGTTGACCGCCTTTTCGACCTCGTCTTCCTCCGCGACCCTGCCCTTGACTATGGAGTGCGTGGAAAAAAATGC
>JAHEDB010000066.1 GCA_024641465.1 Chromatiales bacterium
ATTGGCCACCAGTTCCTTACCGGTGCCCGACTCGCCGCGGACCAGCACCGTGGTGTTCCACTTGGCGACCTGGCGGATCTGTTCGAACACCCGGCGCATACTGCTCGAATGGCCGACCATGTTGTCAAAGCCGTAATCGGCGCGCACTGCGCGGCGCAGGCGATCCCGTTCGTCGGCCAGGTCACGGCGTTCCGATTCCACCTGCCATGACAGGCGCACACTCTGGGCGATGAGGTTGGCGACCATTTCCATAAAGCGGGCCTGCTCCTGCAGAATGTCTTCATCCTCATGCTCCGGCTGGGCGGCCAGCACGCCGACGATACGATTATCCGTACCGATGCGGATCGGCACGCCGATGAACGGCATGTCAGAGGCGTAAATACCCAGGCGATCCAGAAAGCGTGAATCATTAATCAGGCGTTGGACAACAATGCTTTCACCGCTGCTGAGAATCGCGCCGATGATCCCCTCGCCGGGGCGGTAGCGGATCGTTTCGGTTCGCTGTTTGTCCTCGTTATGCACGGCGCTGATCAATAACTCACCGCTTTGATCATCCAGCAGGGTCACCATGCCGCGCCGCATCCCCACGGTGTCATGCAGGGCCTCGATGACACTCAACAGGGTCTTATGCAGCTTGAGTGACTTACTGAGGATGTGACTGACCTGGAACAGGGCCTCCAGTTCGATCTCCAGCAGTTGGGTGCGTGTCATCACGGTCATAGGCCTTGAATAATGTTCAGTCTTCATTGATAAAGGTTTTGCTCAATGGCAGGCGAATCTCGAATCGGCAGCCACTGTTGTAGTTCGGATCAATACGGATCGAGCCGGCGTGTTGATTGATCACCTCCTGCACCATACTCAGGCCCATACCGGCCTGTTTGCCGCTGCTGCCCTTGGTGGTAAAAAAGGGTTCGAACACCTTGTTGCGCAAAGCTTCGGGGATACCCGGCCCGCTATCCTGAATGGTGACATCCAGTTCATTGTCCATCGCCTGGGTTTTGATCAGCAGTGACTTGACGGGTGACTTGCCCGTTGCCATGGCATCGATGGCATTGTCGATCAGTTGTTTGAACATGCTGCGCAGGCGTTTGGCCCGCCCCGCTACCATGGGCAGGGTCATGGCCGGTTGCCAGTCGATCACGATGCCCTGTTGCAGCATGCGCTCTGTCGTCAGGGACAGCACTTCACGCAGGATGAGATTGATGTTCAATATTTCCGGTGTCTCGGGCGAACTCTCCGGCACACAGGCCTGCAAGGTCAACAGCGCCGTTTGCCCGGCCCGTAGCGCCTCGCGCAGGGCGGATAACAGGGCGCGGCTTTCCGGGTTTTCGATATCGGCACGGCGTTCCTGCATATTGGTCGCCGCCGAGATCAGATTGACCGGACCCTGTAATTGATAGATGGCGCCGCTCAAGGCCTCGCGCATGCTCTGCACCAGTTCCTCTTCGGCCATCAGGGCGCGCATCGCGTTCATCTGTACATCATGTTGTTGCCGCTTGAGGGCCGTGATCTCACTGGCCACCAGCAACAGATAACGGGTCTTCTTCATTTCAAAAAAGGCATCCGCGCTGTCATCCATGGATTCGATCCAGGAACCGGAACAGTTAAAGCAACGCGGTTGTCCGCCACCACCGGGGTCGAAACTGATCTCGCGCTGATGAAAATTAAGCTTTCGATCCCGCAGCCCGGCAAAATCATCCCCCAGCACTTCCTGCAAGGCGGCGAGAAACTCTTTGGCCGGTTCACGACCGCGCATATCGCCGGCGAGTTTTTTATATTCCATGTTGTCGAGCATCACCTTGCCGGTTTCATCCAGCAGGGCGGTGATCACCGGCGAGGCATCGACCACGGATTCGATGAGTTTTTTCTGATAATTGACCTGCTTGCTCAGGCTGTTGACCTCGGTGACATCGCGATGGATCCCAAGATAATGGGTAGTCCGACCCTTGGCGTCGAGCACCGGCGAGATGGTCAGTTCGGCGAGATAGCGCGTGCCGTCCTTGCGCCGGTTGACCAGGGTGCCGGACCAGGGTTTCTGTTGTCGAATCCGACCCCACAGGGTTTCATAGACGATGCGCGGCGTGGTCTTGTTGGAGAGCATCGATTCATTCTTGCCGATCACCTCACTCACGGAGTAACCGGTGACGCGGTGGAAGTTCTGATTGGCGTAAAGAATATTCGCCGCCGGGTCAGTGATCGAGATCGCCACCGGCGATTGCTCCACGGCCTCAAAAAACAGATTCGGTGGCAACATACTCTTGTAGGATTTCACCAGGTCGCTGACCACACTCAATGCCTCGGCGGAAACATTCTTGGGCGACGAGGCGATAAAGGCCTCCAGCGCCCGGGTCACGGTGTTGCTTATCGATGAAGAGTGCTGCTCTGCCATAAAATCCTCTGCACGAACCTGGTGTGCTCAGAGGTAGTTATACAAAATGCGTGCCTATGTGAAAAATCCTCGTAAATACATCAACTTCAACTCATTTTGTCGCAAAATTGTCGGGCTTGCGACAATTCCCATGCACCAAGCGTGGACTTTTCGACAAAACTCACCCGACCGCACGCACGCTTGTTGTGCGTGTCTTGCGTAGACGCTTGATCCACGTTTGTTTTTTTCACGACTCACCTGCACCTGAATGACTGGCATAGTTGATGCACTTACCTTTTTGTAAGAACGAAAGGTACGAACAATGACTGATTATTTTTTATTATTCCTGGGCACGGCGCTGGTCAACAATGTGGTACTGGTCAAGTTCCTCGGCCTGTGCCCGTTTATGGGCGTCTCCAATAAACTCGACACCGCCATCAGCATGGGCATGGCCACCACCTTCGTACTGACCCTGGCGGCGATCTCCAGTTGGTTGATCGAACACTTTATCCTGCAACCCCTGGACATCGGTTATCTGCGCATCCTGGCCTTTATCCTGGTCATCGCCGCGGTGGTGCAACTCACCGAGATGATCATTCGCAAGACCAGCCCGTTTCTCTATCAATTGCTTGGCATCTTTCTGCCCCTGATCACCACCAACTGCGCCGTGCTCGGCGTAGCCCTGTTGAACGTGCAGGAACACAACAGTTTTTTGCAAAGCGTGATCTACGGTATCGGCTCGTCACTGGGTTTTACCCTGGTGATGGTGATCTTTGCCGGGATCCGCGAACGCCTGGCCCTGGCCGATGTGCCCGATGTGTTTGCCGGTAAACCCATTGCCTTTATCGCGGCGGGCCTGCTGTCACTGGCCTTCATGGGATTTGCCGGATTGAAATAAGTTTGCGACGTGCTCGATACAGGAGATTAATAAAATGATTATCGCCATTACAAGCCTTTCGCTACTGGGCCTCGTGCTTGGCCTGATGCTGGGTCTGGCCGGTCGCTACCTGAAGGTGGAACAGGACCCCATCATCGACGAGATTGCGGCCATGATGCCCGGTTCGCAATGCGGCCAGTGTGGTTTTCCCGGATGTGTGCCCGCCGCCGAAGCCCTGGCCTCCGGTTCGGCACCAGTGACCCTGTGTCCCCCCGGCGGCCGCGTGCTGGCTGAAGAACTGGCCGCCAAGCTGGGTGTGACGGTGGATTTATCCGCCATGGCCGATGATCTACCCGCCATGGCGGCCGTCTCGGAAGCCACCTGCATCGGTTGCACCCGTTGCTTCAAGGTCTGTCCCACCGACGCCATCATGGGCGCACCAAAACAGATCCATACCGTATTCAAAGAGGCCTGCACCGGTTGCAAGGCCTGTGTCGAAGTCTGTCCCACCGAATGTCTGCAAATGCATCCGATACCGGTCACCCTCGGTACCTGGGCCTGGCCAAAACCGGCACTGGCTGCCTGAAGAGGAAAACATTGTGAAGCTGTTTCGATTTCGTGGCGGTGTGCATCCTGAGTCACACAAACAGGCCACCGGTAGCAAGGCCATCGAGGCCATGCCCCTGCAAAAAAGACTTTACGTCCCGCTGCAACAGCACATCGGCGCCCCGGCCGAACCCCAGGTGCGGATTGGCGATCAGGTATTGAAGGGCCAATTACTCGCCAATAGCCAGGGGGCGATCTCGGCGCCGGTGCATGCACCGAGTTCCGGCACCGTGATCGATATCACCGAACACACCGCGCCCCACCCCTCCGGCCTGGGTGTGCGTACCGTCGTTATTGAAACCGACGGTGAAGATCGCTGGCAGGATTGTCAGAAAACCATCAACCCGTTTGAACTGGACGCCGATGAAATTTCCGCGCGGGTCGGCGCCGCCGGGATCGTTGGACTGGGTGGCGCCACCTTCCCCTCGGCGGTAAAACTCAATCTGTGGAAAAAACATCCCATCTATACCCTGGTGATCAACGGCGGTGAGTGCGAACCTTACCTGACCTGTGATGATCGTCTGATGCAGGAACGCCCCGATGAGATCATCGACGGTATTCGTATCATGTTACATGCCCTGCACGCCAAACAGGCCTTGATCGCCATTGAAGACAATAAGCCTGACGCGATCGAACGCATGAAGGTCGCGGCACACCTGTTTGACAACGTCACGGTGGTGGTCGTACCAAGTCGCTATCCCATGGGTTCCGAAAAACAGATGGTGCAGACCCTCACCGGGCTGGAGATCCCCGCCGGCAAACTCAGCGCCGACCTGGGGGTGATCGTACATAACGTCGGTACCGCCTACGCCGTGCATTCCGCCCTGCGGCAGGGTCGACCACTTGTATCACGTATCGTGACGGTCGGCGGTGGCGCGATTAATACGCCACGCAATCTGGAGGTCCCGCTCGGTACCCTGGTGTCGGCGGTATTCGATTACTGCGGCGGCTTCGGTGAATCACCGGCCCGTCTGCTGATGGGTGGCCCGATGATGGGGCAACTCCTGCCCCATGCCGAAGTGCCCATCGTCAAGGGCAGCAGCGGCGTCATCGCCCTGACCGAGGCAGAGGTCGCCATCAATCGCCCCCGGCCGTGTATCCGCTGTGGCAGTTGTATCAATGCCTGCCCCTGCGGCCTGCTGCCATTGGAAATGGCCGCCCGCTCCAGGAAGGGCGATCTGCAAGGGGCGGTGGACTACGGCCTGATGGACTGTATCGCCTGCGGCTCCTGTTCCTATGTGTGTCCCTCGCATATTCCCCTGGTGCAGTATTTCAGTTACGCCAAGGGCGAACTGGCTGCCCGCCGCCGCCACAAACAAAAGGCCGATGAAACCCGCAAGCTGGCCGAGGTTCGCATGCAGCGCATGGAACAGGAAGAACGGGCCAAGGCGGAGGCCGCCGCACGGCGTAAGGCCGAACGCGAAGCAAAGTCTAAACAGGAGGCCGTAGTATGAACCGCCAGGTCAGCAATCCAATCTCCGGACCCCACACCCACTCTGAGCAGGACACCGGCAAGGTGATGTGGACCGTATTATTGGCCCTGCTCCCCGCCACCGCGTTCGGCATTTATCAGTTCGGCTGGCCGGCCCTGTTTCTGTGGTTGATCACGACCCTCGCCTGTGTTGTTTTTGAAGCCATGTCACTGTGGCTGGCGCGCAAACCGATCCTGCCCTTTATCAGTGACGGTTCCGCCATCCTCACCGGCTGGTTGCTGGCCATGACCCTGCCGCCCTGGGCGCCGTGGTGGATCGGTGTGCTGGGCGCCGCCATCGCCATCATCCTCGGTAAACAGGTGTTCGGTGGTCTCGGTCAGAACATATTTAACCCGGCAATGCTGGCCCGCGTTGCCCTGTTGATCTCCTTTCCGGTGGAGATGACCCTGTGGGTCAATCCCCTGCCCTTGATCAGCAGTCATGCCCCCGGCTTTATCGACAGTCTGCTGATCACCCTGCACGGCTTCAAGATCGATGTCTATAGCGGCGCCAGTGTCATGGGGCATGTCAAAACTGAATTGTCTAACGGCAAGACCCTCAGCGACGCCTTATCCCAAAGCTATGACGCCACCGCCCTGGCGCTGGGTTTTGTCAACGGCAGTCTGGGTGAGACCTCGGCGGTGCTGATCCTGCTGGGCGGGGCTTATCTGATATACAAAAAGATCATCAGCTGGCACATCCCGCTGTCGATGATCGTCACCACCGCCTCGCTGGCCATCCTGATGCACGGCCTGCACCCGGAACGCTATCCCGGCGGCCTGTTTCATGTCCTGTCAGGCGGCCTGTTGCTGGGGGCCTTTTTTATCGCCACCGATCTGGTCACCTCACCCAACACCCGAACCGGTCAGCTCATCTTTGGCGCCGGTTGCGGCCTGCTGGTGTATGCCATTCGCACCTGGGGCGGTTACCCGGAAGGGGTCGCCTTTGCCGTGATGCTGATGAATGCCGTGACACCCTTGATCGATCACTATGTTCGGCCGCGCATCTATGGTCATACCGCCACGGGCAAGACCCTGAGTTATTCCAATAAAAAACTGGCCCGCGTCAAACAGGCAGGAGAGAAATAAATGGGTACCGTCAGCGAACCCAGTTATCGTAAACGGGTGGGTTATCACGCCGGTCTGTTGTGGGCCATGGCCGCCATCTGTAGTGCGGCGATGGTAATCGGCTATACCGCGACCTTCAAAGACATCCAACAACGACAGCGTGAAGACATGCTGTCTTCCTTGCGGCAGGTCATGCCTGATGAGATTCATGACAATGATCTGTTGGCAGACAAGGTCGATATCCCGGTCGACAGCGCTGTAATCGCGGGCAATACCCTCATTCGAGTCTACCGCGCCAGAAAACAGCACGTCGCCACCGGCTTTGCCTACCAAATCACCGGCTTCGGTTATGCCGGACCGATCGAGATCATGATGGGCGTGGATGTCAACGGCAAGATCCTCGGGGTGCGCGTCATCGCCCACGCCGAGACACCCGGACTGGGGGACAAGATCGAGGTCAAAAAGAGTCACTGGATTGAAGCCTTTAAAGGCTTGCTGCTCGGTGCCCCGCCCGTGGAAAAATGGCTGGTTAAAAAAGACGGCGGTCAGTTTGATCAATTCACCGGCGCGACCATCACCCCGCGCGGGGTGGTCAAGGCCGTCAAGCAGGGGCTGGAATTTTTTCAGCAACACAAACAGTCCTTGTTGCAGGGCAACACTGCACCGGCGGCTGGTAAATCAAGCTAGAAAATGAAGGTGGGATATGAGCATTAAATTCAGTCAAATTGCACGCGACGGTTTCTGGAATAACAATGTGGTCCTCAGCCAGACCCTGGCGCTCTGCCCGACCCTGGCGGTGACCAGCACCGCGACCAATGGCCTGGGCATGGGGCTGGCCACGACAGCGGTATTGATACTCTCGGGCATGATGGTCTCCCTGGTGCGTGACCTGATCACCAGCGAGGTGCGCATCCCGGTGTTTGTCCTGCTGATCGCCGCCATCGTGACTATTGTTGACCTGAGCATGAATGCCTGGCTGCATGAACTGCACAAGGTACTCGGCCTGTTCATCCCTCTGATCGTCACCAACTGTGCCATCCTCGGCCGGGCCGAATCGTTTGCCTCGCGGCATCCGGTACGACACTCGATGTTCGATGGCCTGATGATGGGCTTCGGCTTTACTGTTTCACTGGTCGTCGTGGGCCTGGTGCGTGAAGCCCTCGGCAGCGGTACCCTGTTTGCCAGCGCCTCACTGTTGTTGGGTGACAGCTTCCACTTTCTGGAGCTGACGATCATTCCCGAGTATCGAGGCTTTCTGTTGATGATCCTGCCGCCAGGGGGCTTCCTGGTGCTGGGTTTCTTACTGGCAGGTAAACGCCTGCTGGACCGTAAACTGGCCGCCACAGACAACAAAACCATCCCTGTCGAATTCTCTGGGACAGATCAGGCCACCGCATGAAAGAGGAAGTAAAAATGGTCAATGTTGGCGTTGCCTATACCAATCAAACCAGACAGGTCTGGTTGAAGGTCGAACTCCCCGATGGCAGCACCGTTATCGATGCCATCGAGGAATCCGGCGTGCTGGACATGTTTCCCGATATCGATTTACAGAATCAAAAGATCGGCATCTATGGCAAACTGACCAAGGTTGATGAAAAACTTAAAGAAGGCGATCGGGTCGAGATCTATCGCCCCATCATCGCAGACCCGAAGACCGTCAAACGCCGTGATGGTGAATGATGGTTCACACTCGAGATAGAACCGATGTCATACATCGTTCAAAGTCGGGCAGCAAACCATTAGCGCAAATCAATAGCGCGCTATTTTAGTGCGTTCACATCTACAGGTTTGTATCGTTAAGCCAAAATTGACAGTCACACGAATGGCACGCATCATGCTAAATGGTAACCATGAATAGCATGACATCAATTCAAAGGCAGTCACTATGTTAGACAAGACACTGGGCATCGTCCTGGCCGGCAAGCCGGGCAAGGAACTCGCCCCCCTCACCGAAACCCGCGCCAAAGCCGCCGTGCCGTTTGGTGGTCAATACCGGATCATCGATTTTACCCTCAGCAATGCCCTGCACTCCGGGCTGCGCAAACTACTGGTATTAACCCAGTACAAATCACATTCTCTTAACAAACACTTGCGCGATGGCTGGTCGATCTTTAATCCGGAACTGGGGGAATACATCACCGCGGTGCCGCCGCAGATGCGTACCGGTGAATTCTGGTATCAGGGCACGGCCGATGCCATTTTGCAAAACCTGTATCTGATCGAACGCAGCACTTGTGAATACGTAATCATCCTGCCGGGCGACCATATCTACCGCATGGACTATGCACCGGTGCTGGAATTTCACCGCGACAAGCAGGCCGACCTGACCATCATCAGCGCCACCGAACTCAACAGCCGTTCCGGCTATGTCCTGCAAACCGACTCGGACCAGCAACTTACCGACTTTCAGTTTACCGAAGCCGCGGCGACGGACAAGACCGGCGGGAAATACGCCACCGGCGCCTATATATTTTCACGCGAGTATTTAATTCAACTGGTCGAACAATATGCGGACCAGAATCTACCCTGGTTGGAAGACATTGTTCCTTCAATCCTCAACACGGCCAAAATCTTTGCCTATGAATTTGGCGGCGCCATGGGACGGGTCAGCCAGGATCGTTATTGGCGC
>JAHEDB010000067.1 GCA_024641465.1 Chromatiales bacterium
GTCTTGTCGAAGGCCTCACCGGCGGCATCGTCGAGGGATTCGCCTAATAATAAGTATCGGCCGACGCCATCGACCCGCACCAACTGGGTGTGGCCGCCGGATACCAACAGGGCGACAAACGGAAATTGCGGTGGATTGGCTTCCAGCATCGGCGCCAGCAGGTGGCCTTCCATGTGGTGCACGGCCACGGCGGGGACGTCCCAGGCGAGGGCCAGGCTGCGGCCGATACCGGCGCCGACCATCAGGGCGCCGACCAACCCGGGCCCGGCGGTGTAGGCCACGCCGTCGATGTCACCGGCCTGCAGGCCGGTTTCCGCCAGCACCTGACGGATCAGGGGCAGGGTCTTTTGCACATGGTCGCGCGAGGCCAGTTCCGGCACCACCCCGCCGTATTCGGCGTGCATGGCCACCTGGCTGTGTAGGGCATGGCCCAACAGGCCCTGTTCGCTGTCATATATGGCGATTCCTGTCTCGTCGCAGGAGGTTTCAATACCTAATATCCGCATATTGCTAAATAATTTCCGCTTTTCACCGATAATGCTTTTGCATTTGCCCGCGCCGGGCAGTAAAATTGCGCGCTTTCTCTCTTGGGAAGCTCTGATTAAGCCCCCGACCCAATCCAGCCTGCGCGCCGAACAGGGACTTAATCAGAGCTACCTTAATGAGTCAACCCCAAACAGAGGTTACAGTATCTATGCCAGCAGTTCGTGTACGTGAAAATGAACCCTTCGATGTGGCCCTGCGCCGCTTCAAGCGCTCCTGTGAAAAGGCCGGTGTCATGTCTGAAGTCCGTCGCCGTGAATTCTACGAGAAACCGACCTCCATCCGGAAGCGCAAAATGGCTGCTGCCGTGAAACGCCACATGAAGAAAGTTGGCCGCGATCGCGTCAACCGTAAACGCCTGTACTAAGCGTCGGCCCGATAGAAACCCTCTATCCCGATCATGAGCGAGCTTAAAACCCGTATCACGGAGGACGTCAAGTCCGCCATGCGTAACAAGGACAAGGACCGCCTTGGCACTCTGCGCCTGATCACCGCCGCCCTCAAACAAAAAGAGGTCGATGAGCGCATCGAGCTGGACGACACGGCCGTACTGGTCGTGCTCGACAAGATGCTCAAACAGCGCAAGGATTCCATCGAGCAATACACCAAGGCCGAGCGCACCGACCTGGCCGACAAGGAACAGGCCGAGATTGTCATTATCCAGGAATACCTGCCCGCCCAGTTGTCCGATGCTGAGATCACTCAATTGATCGACGGCGCCATCAAGGCCACCGGGGCCAGTGGCATGCAGGACATGGGCAAGGTCATGGGCCAGCTCAAGGCCAAGCTTCAGGGCCGCGCCGATATGGGCCAGGTCAGCCAGAAGATCAAACAAAAGCTTTCCAGCTAAGCTGACCAGGGGTGAGGATCGAGTGACGAGGTCCGAGGCCCTGTATATCACAAAGCGAATTTAAACCGAGTCCTTGCCACTCGCCACTCGCCCCTCGATACTATCCCCCCATGGGCCGAATCCCTCAATCCTTTATCGACGAACTCCTGAACCGCACCGACATCGTCGAGGTCATCGACCCGCGTGTGCAACTGAAAAAGGCCGGTCGGGAATATACCGCCTGCTGCCCCTTCCATAACGAAAAGACCCCGTCGTTCACCGTCAGTCAGGCCAAGCAGTTCTATCACTGTTTCGGCTGCGGCGCCCATGGCAGCGCCATCGGTTTCCTGATGGAATATGAGCACCTGGGCTTCCCCGAGGCAGTGGAAGAACTGGCCCGCATCAACGGCCTGGAAGTCCCGCGCGAGGCCGGTCCCGCCCCGGACCCCAAGGCCCGGGCCCGACAGGACAGCCTGTATGATCTGATGGCCCAGTCGGATCGCTATTTTCGCCAACAACTGCGCCAGCATCCCCAGTCCGCCCGTGCGGTGAATTATCTGAAAAAACGCGGCCTGAGCGGCGAGATCGCCGCCAGCTTTGGCGTGGGCTTTGCCCCGCCCGGTTGGGACAACCTGCTCAAGGCCCTGGGTACTAATGAGGAAAAGATCAAACTGCTCGCCAGCGGCGGCATGCTGATCGAAAAGGACGAGGGCGGCCACTATGACCGTTTTCGGGACCGGATCATGTTCCCGATCCGCGACCAGCGCGGCCGCACCATCGCCTTTGGCGGGCGTATTTTGGGCGACGAAAAACCCAAGTACCTGAACTCCCCCGAGACGCCGCTGTTCCATAAGGGCCAGGAGCTGTATGGCCTGTTCGAGATGCGTCAGGTGCTGCGCAAGATCGAGCGCGTGATGGTGGTCGAAGGCTATATGGATGTAGTGGCCCTGGCCCAGTTCGATATCCGTTATGCGGTCGCCACCCTCGGCACCGCCACCACCCCGGAGCACCTTAACCGCCTGTTTCGCCTCAGCCCCGAGGTCATTTTCTGCTTTGATGGCGACCGCGCCGGGCGCGATGCCGCCTGGCGGGCGCTGGACAATGCCCTGCCGATCTTAAAAGAGGGCCACGAACTGCGCTTTTTGTTCCTGCCCGACGGTGAAGACCCGGATACCCTGGTGCGTAAGGAAGGCAAGCAGGGCTTTGAGGCCCGGCTGGATAAGGCCCTGCCCCTATCCCGCTATTTCTTTGATCAACTGCGCAGCCAGGTCGATCCAGACTCACCGGAGGGTCGCGCCCGGATCGCCAAGACCGCCCAACCCTACTTGTCAAAACTCCCGAAGGGCTTGTTCAGGCAAATCATGGTGAACGAATTGGCCAAACTGGCCCAGCTGGAACCCGCAGTCATCGAGGCCAGCCTTTGTATCGAGCCCAAATCCCAGGTCGCCAATACCGCCAGTCCCAGGCCGGCACCCCAGCCAGCCAGGCGAAAATTGCCCAACAAGAGTTCTTCGGTACCGTCCCCAATCAGGCGGGGGGTTATTACCCTCCTGCATGAACCAGGCCTGGCCATGTTGGCTACATTGGACAACTTCCCCGAGAACAGCAAAATCCCGGGCCTGAACTTTTTTTGCGAGATTGTCAGAATGATCCAGGAACACCCCGGCATCGAGATCGCCAGCCTGTATTCCATGCTGGAGGGCTCGCCGTACCACGCCCATTTGAAACAATTGTCTGGTCAGGAAAAGCTTATCGAGGGTAAACAGCTGGAGACTGAATTTATCGGTATTTTGCATTCAATCCAGAAACTGACCTCCAGCAGCTCTATTGACGAGCGAATGGATGAACTCTTTAGCAAAGCCCCCTCTCAGCTGACGGACACAGAAAAAGAGGAAGTCAGGCAATATTTCGCTAATCACCCTCAATCATAAGTCTTTATTTTTTATAACTTTCTACTCTTCATATCGCCACTTGAAATGCTTCTCCCGTACCCCAACATCACCTGAGCAGTCGTTCTGGAACGTTGGCGAGATACGGAACATTGCCCTCACCTGGAACCCCATGGCCGTTGTCGAAGTCGGCATCGAGTTCAGGGCCGTGCTGGGGCAATATTTAATCAGCCCCGCGAAAGCTCGCACCAAGCACCTGCCAGCCAAGTCCAAGAGGGCCCCCGAGCCCGACGGAAAAGCCTGAATTACAACAATTACTTAGCCGAGAAGGGGTTAAGTGACTATTATTAACAGGGTAAAATAGATAAAACGGCGGCCATAGTGTAGAATCTGGTGGTTTTTACGCTGCCGATTTAGCGTGGTGTGTCATCCATATCCAGAGCGAAAGTAATGAATCAAACTCAGCAAGAATCACAACTTAAGTTATTGATTGCAAAAGGCAAAGAGCAAGGCTATCTGACGTATGCCGAGGTCAATGACCATTTGCCCAACGATATCGTCGATCCCGAACAGATCGAGGACATCGTCGCCATGATCAATGACATGGGCATTGCCGTCCACGAGGCCGCCCCCGATGCCGACTCGATGATGATTAACGATGCCGACTCGGTGGACGAAGACGCCGCCGAAGAGGCCGCCGCCGCCCTCGCCTCGGTCGACAGCGAATTTGGCCGCACCACCGACCCGGTGCGTATGTACATGCGCGAAATGGGCGCCGTGGAACTGCTGACCCGCGCCGGTGAAATCGAGATCGCCAAGCGCATCGAAGACGGCCTGAACCAGATGCTTTCCTCACTGGCCATGTACCCCGACACGGTAGCCACCGTGCTGGCCATGTTCAGTCAGATCGAAAACGAAGAGGTCAAACTGGCCGACATTATCTCCGCCTTCATCGATCCCAATGCCCCGGATGAGATCCCGACCCCGGCCGAAATTGCGGCACAGAACGAAAAGACCGACGACGATGACAGTGATGCCGAAGTCGCGGATACCGGCCCCGACCCCGAAGAGGCCCGGCAACGCTTTGAGCGCCTGGGCAAGCACCACGCGAAACTGGTCGGCGCCATCAGCAAACACGGTCACAAGGACAAAAAGGCGGCCAAGATCCGCGAAGAAATGCTTGAAGAATTCATGCAGCTCAAGCTGACGCCAAAACTGATTGATATGTTGATGAACAAGATGCGCACCCTGGTGGATCGCATTCGCAGTCACGAACGGCAAATCATGAACTGCTGCGTCAAGCAGGCCAATATGCCGCGTGCGACCTTCATCAGCAGCTTCCCGGAAAATGAAACCAACCTGCAATGGATTGATGATCACATCAAGACCGGTGAGAGTTATGCACCGGCCCTGCAGGAACAACTCGAGGAGATCCACCGCGCCCAGACCAAGCTCGCCTCGATTGAACGCGAATCCGGCCTGACCATCGGTGACATCAAGGATATCAACCGCAAGATGTCTATCGGTGAGGCCAAGGCCCGCCGCGCCAAGAAGGAAATGGTCGAGGCCAACCTGCGTCTGGTGATCTCCATCGCCAAGAAATACACCAACCGTGGCCTGCAATTCCTGGATTTGATCCAGGAGGGCAACATCGGTCTGATGAAGGCCGTCGACAAGTTTGAATATCGTCGTGGTTACAAGTTCTCAACCTATGCCACATGGTGGATCCGGCAGGCCATTACCCGCTCGATCGCGGATCAGGCCCGCACCATCCGTATTCCGGTGCATATGATCGAAACCATCAACAAGCTGAACCGTATTTCACGGCAGATGTTACAGGAGATGGGCCGCGAAGCGACACCGGAAGAACTGGCCGAACGCATGGAAATGCCGGAAGACAAGATCCGCAAGGTACTGAAGATCGCCAAGGAACCCATTTCCATGGAGACCCCCATCGGCGATGACGAAGACTCACACCTGGGTGACTTTATCGAGGACCAGAACGATACCTCGCCGATAGACCATGCCACCATTGGTGGTCTGCGCGAAACCACTCAGGAAGTACTGGAAGGTCTGACCGCCCGCGAGGCCAAGGTCCTGCGGATGCGCTTTGGTATCGATATGAATACCGATCACACGCTGGAAGAAGTGGGCAAACAGTTCGATGTTACCCGCGAGCGCATTCGTCAGATCGAGGCCAAGGCATTACGCAAACTGCGTCATCCGAGTCGCTCCGACCACCTGCGCAGCTTCCTGGATATGGAATCGTAAATATCCTGTAACTGATATACAAAAGGGCATCGATTGATGCCCTTTTTTTATGCGCCAAAAACAATCAGGATTATATTTTTCTTAGCTATATATTGCTAGAATACGCGCCACGGGCCTGTAGCTCAGTTGGTTAGAGCAGGGGACTCATAATCCCTTGGTCGTAGGTTCAAGTCCTACCGGGCCCACCACACTTTAGAAATTTTGCAACATTCCACGTTAACTTCACGACATCGCATGCCGCTCTTGCCATCCATGGCCAGGGCCTTATTACCAACCGAAGATGATCCCTTCAAGAAACATATTATGACCTGCGTATTCATCGTTTTTGGCGGGCACAAACCCCTTGGCCTGTTTGCCGGCAAATCGTTTGACGATCGAGTCGCTGAGTTTTGCTCCATCGCCAAAGGTTAGCGACTGGACGATTTTGTTCTTGGCGCTGGCACTCAGCCGTTGACTGACGGAAATCCCCTGATTGGGCAGCGGCGTGCTATGGAAGAGGATTTTCAGTTTGTCGCGTTCGGCCTGTTGCAATTTTTTGTTGTAGAAATCGATGCGCAAGACCGCCGCCTTGCACTTGCCTTCGACAAAGGCCTTGTGAACTTTCTCCATCCCGCCCTGTATCCCGGTCATGACCGGCTGGCGAACCGGATTTCTAAATCTATCCAGTGCCGTCAGGCTCGACAGATTGGGGGGGGAAATCGCGCAGATCCGCTGCCCAATGAGATCATCGAGAGAGTTAGTTGATTTATCGTCAGCCCCGGCGACCAGGAGAAACTCCAGCTGACCGGGTAATTTCACCAGCACATCATGTTTGAGATGGGCAATGCGCCAGGAGATAAAATGCGGGCCATCAAAGATGATGTCGTATTTATTATCACGCATTTCCCGCTGATAGTTCAGCCAGTTGCGCGGGTGCTGGTAAACAACCCTGGTACCGATCAAACCGCTGAGATACTCCGCCAATGGACCATAGAGTTTTTGCCCGGCCTCGGCCGTCTCACGCGGCGGTGATGTCAAAATCAAATCTGCTGCGTGTGCTGGTAGCGTGACAAATAACAATATTCCAGAGAGGGCGAAGCCCTTAAGTAGCCTTTTAAACATAGATATAGACCCCAATGCGTTGCAAAATATACCAGTATTTAGAATAATTCTATTTTTATTGTGTAGCTCTAAACACCTGTTCAGCGGCCATCGTCAAGTGGTCAAATATAGCAGATTTTGTACCGATTTCGGCGGTTTTTTTATCTATACTCTATTCAACTTCAATAACTTACCAAACAGCCGGATCAACGACTCGTAGCCAGTGGATTTTATGTCTGTCCCCATCCTCAACCTGCCAAAAGCCCTGGGGTCCCGCCCCCGCTGGCAACCCACCGGCCTGACCCTGCGCTCGCTCAGGAAGTGGCTGCAGGCCCTTGATAAGACCTCGCCGGCCATCCTCATCGAGCAGTGCCTGGATAAACTCATTAGATTCAATTTACGACATTACCCGGCCAAATCACGTCTGGCGCTACTGGCGATATTGCAGCCCGCCCTGGTCGATTTGTTCAAACACGAGAAACGGCTCGTCAGGGCGGCAATTAATGCCAACCAGGCAGAATCAGGGACCCTGCATCAGCTGGACAACTTGTTCGCTGAATTTGCCAACGGCTATAAGCTGGTGATCCATGCCCTGGCCTCCAAAAAGGCCCTCAGCGAGGCCGAGTCGGTCCAGGTACAGGAGGCTATTTATTACTGCCTGAAGTTTCTCGCGCAACGTCTGTTGCTGGCCTATATCCAGTACACCACGCCGGCCAAAGGTATCTGGCGTGAGATAAACCAGATCTATCGCTATGCCGAGGCCAATGACCTGCTGTACCACATTGTCGATGACCCCGCCTCAGACAGCAGCTTTGCGGTTTTTCACTCTGGTGATTTTATTTACAAACGCATCCTGCTGGTGGCCCTGGCCGAACCATTTCGGCTGATGAAGGATGAATGCCTGGAACTTTACAATCTGTGCAGTCGATGGATCGGCGCCTGCTCGCTCTTTCCGCTTGGCGAACTCTCTACCCGCGGTGAGCATGTGGTGGATCTGGCTGACGATTTTCCACCACGCTACGTTACCCGAGACCTGAAATGGCAACCCCTCGACGGCCGACTGATCGATATCAGTGAGGTCATCAGCCGGGTTGAGTACGACCTGCAAAAACTACTCAAACACCATGCCGATACCGTCCATGCATTCGAACTGGTAGACCTGAACGAACGGCAAACACGCGATATGTTATTCCGGGTAATGGACAGTTATCGGGGCAAACCCGTACGGCAAACCCGGCGTTTTATGCTGACTGACGATATCCAGTTCACCAGGGGGATCAATAACTGTCACTTTTATCTCGCCAATAAAAAGCAATATACGCCAAACATGGATGAACTGAAGCACACAACCAATCGCATTCATCAAAAAAACGAGCATGCGGGTAACTTTGCCAATCTGTATAAACAGGCGCTCGAACAGGACCGTGAATACAAATGGTTTGAGCAGTCATTGGATACCGCTGCACAACATAACATCAATCCACTCGGACTGGCCTTCTCCTACAGCACGCCGCGTCATCCACGCAAACAGCAACTCAATGTCGGTGAGATCATTGCCTATCGACCGACTAACAAAATTAACCAACGCTGGATCCTGGGTGTGGCAAACTGGATCAAGCGTGAGGATATCAGCGAGGACAATCTGACCTATGAAATCGGTATCAAGAATCTGGCCAGGAATGCCCTCCCGGTGGCCGTCAGGGAAAATAATCAGAAGGGACTCGACAACAAATACTACCGTGCACTGTTAATCCCCAAGCATGTATCGCACCAGCAGTTGCGCAGCCTGATCGTACCGGCGCAGAGCTATCAGCTAAACAACGAACTGGTACTGAATATGAGCCGGACCCTCATGCGTATCAAGCTGATCCGCATGCTGACCTCAAGCAATGCCTTCACCCAGTTTGAATTTGAAGTGCTGTAGCCTGCGAATTTACCGGTTCACGATTATCTGTATATAACTCGCATACCAGAAGGGGTTCTCGCGAATAGCCTCATGATCGGAACTCAGGGCTAGCAAGGCCTGTTGCTGCAGTTCAGGGTCGACCAATCGTGGAGCAAGTTCCAGCGTGGTGGTTATCAACACGGCGGAACTGGATGGCAGCGCGCCATCGGCGATGGCTCCCTGACCGGCGCCATAACGCAGTAACATGTTATCCGCCAGCAACCAGCCATCCTTACCGTAGAAGCGTTGCCATGCCTGTCTGGTAATGTCCGCCACAACCCGCCAGTCTTCAGGTTGGTCGGTCAGGCTCGCCCAGTCCAGCAGCCCCCTGGCCACATAGGCATAGTCTTCCAGTCCACCGTCTCCGAGTCGACCGTGCT
>JAHEDB010000068.1 GCA_024641465.1 Chromatiales bacterium
GTCATGTTGAACAGCTTACAGCAGCGGGTCGCAAATGCGAAATGCATTATGGCGATTGTGCGATAGCCGAACTTGAGAAGTTGGCCAATAAATATCATACCCAGACAGGGGAATACGAAGTTCGTGTTTACCTGGGTATGGAAACACAGGCGCAGGAAAAAGGCCGTGAAAGTGCGACTGAAGAAATAAAAGGCCTGTTGAAAAAACACGGGTTCAATGTTGCTGAATTTGATAATAAGGCAACCAGTTCCAGAAAAATAAAGCTTGATCTGGCGACTGGCCGGGTTGAGAAACGGGATATCGGCAAGGCGACTACCGAAAAAGATAAAGTGCTTAGCAAACCACAGGGCAATGAAGAGTTTGCCCTGGAAATATTTCTACACCCCGGTGATCTGTACTTTGGCCGCGCGCCGACCATTATTTCGACCCTGTTGGGGTCGTGTGTCGCCGCCACACTGTGGCATCCGCGGGAGAAGATTGGTGGTATGTGTCATGTCATTCTGCCCGAGTCCCCACAGGGGAAATGCGAAATGCGTTATGGAAATTGTGCAATCGATGAGTTCGCCAAACAGGCTGCAAAATTTAAAACCAATGCAGCCGATTATGAGGTGCGTATCTATGGTGGCTCTGACATGTTTCCCGATATGGTGAAATCAGAGGGCATGAAGATTGGGGATAGAAATATAGAGAAAGTAAAAGAACTGCTCAAACATTACAAATTTAAAATCAAGGGGATTGATACCGGTGGGACCAACTCGCGCAAGGTCAAACTTGACTTGTCAAACGGGAGTGTGGAAATACGCAAAACCAGCAAACCGGTGGAAGGATAGAGTATGAAGAAGAGAGTATTGATCGTAGATGATTCGGCCGTTATCCGGCAGGTGTTGAGTGATATTGTCAGCAAGGATCCCGGGCTGGAGGTGATGGCCGCCGTGGCGGACCCGATCTTTGCCATGACCAGGATGGAAAAAGACTGGCCAGATGTGATCCTGTTGGATGTCGAGATGCCACGCATGGATGGGATTACCTTTCTGCGCAAGATTATGGCGGAACATCCGACGCCGGTGGTGATTTGTTCGACCTTAACCACCAAGGGCGCTGAGACAACCATGCAGGCGATTTCGGCCGGTGTGGTGGACATCATTGAAAAACCCAAGATCAATCCGAAGGAATTTCTGTCGGATGAGGCCAAACTGATTATCGATGTGATCAAATCGGCGGCACAGGCCAAAATGAAAAACGTCACGCTGGCGCTCAAGTCAACCGAACAGAACAAAGTCGCGCCAAAACTGACGGCTGATGCAATGATCGCACCGGCAAGCGGCGCCATGACCCAGACCACGGAACAGATCATTGCCATCGGGACTTCAACCGGTGGTGTTCAGGCGCTGGAATCCGTGCTGTCTGCCTTGCCACGTGTATCGCCCGGAATCGTTATTGTGCAGCACATGCCGGAAAAATTTACCGCATCGTTTGCTGAACGACTCAATAATATGTGTGAGATAGATGTTAAGGAAGCCGTGAATATGGACCGTGTGGTGCCGGGCCGGGCCCTGATCGCACCGGGTGGCAAGCATATGTTACTAAAACGCAGTGGCGCCCAATATCATGTTGAGGTAGTCGATGGCCCGCTGGTGAGTCGGCATCGTCCTTCGGTCGATGTGCTGTTTCGTTCGGTGGCCAAGTTTGCAGGCAAGAATGCCCTCGGTGTCATCATGACCGGGATGGGTGATGATGGCGCATCGGGTATCACCGAAATGCATCATACCGGCGCGCTGACCATCGCTCAGGACGAAGCGAGTTGTGTGGTATATGGTATGCCAAATGAAGCTGTGAAAAGAGGTGGCATCGACAAGATTATTTCCCTGCTGGATATTCCACAGGCGATCATGAAGTTTTATGAGTCAGAAGGGATTCATCGTAACGGAAAATGTGCATGAGGACACGACGATGGTAAAGGCAATCGAGATTAAATCGGCAGCAGTGCTGGATGTTGAAAGCGAAGATGCGCACAAGTATCTGACCTTTTTGCTGCCCGGCAAAGTATATGCTGTCAGTATCATGAAGGTCAAAGAGATCATCGAGTACGGTAAGGTTATCGATGTGCCAATGATGCCGGATTTTATCAATGGCGCGATTAACCTGCGCGGTCAGGTCATCCCGGTCATCGACCTGAATATCCGCCTGGGCGGCGATGCAACCGAAGTCGCGCGTCGTTCCTGTATCGTAGTGGTGGATCTGTTGCTGGCAGGCAGAAATATGAAAGTAGGCCTGTTGGTAGATGCGGTCAGCAAGGTAGTCGATTTTCAGGAGTCGCAAATCGATGCTGCGCCGTCTTTCAACGGTAACATTAATACCGACTACATAGACGGAATGGGTAAAACCGATGATGGTTTTATCATTATATTGAATATCGATAATCTGTTGAGTATGGCGGATATGAAACAGTTTGCTCAGCTTAGCTCGGGCGATGCACAGCTGGATGATGAGGAAAGTGATGTCGATCAGGGAATGTCAGGATCTGTTGGTGGAATGGGTGAAACTACCAATAATGCAGAAAATAAGGTCGATGACTATCATGTAGAAGAATGAAACTACTTTTATAACAACCAGGAGATGAAAATGCGGAAAATAGCTGCTGTATTTATAGGTCTACTAATAATGAATGCTTGTTATGCCGATTCACCCTTGACCGGCAATATTGGGGTAGCTTCCAATTACATCTGGCGTGGTCAAACCCAGACGAATGATGAAGCTGCGGTATCCGGTGGTATCGACTATGCCCATGCCTCAGGCATCTATGTCGGCACCTGGGGTTCCAACCTGTCAGCAACCAGCGATGACGCCGGTAATACCACAACTCAATATGAAGAGGATTATTACCTCGGTTACAGCGGCAAGGCCGGCCCTGTCAGCTACGACGTCAGCTATATCATGTACACCTATCCGGTAGGTAAGCAGGTCTATGCGGATTTCCAGGAAATCGACATCAAGGTAGGTTATGGCCCGGTTACCCTGTTGGTGGCGCCAACGGTTGGAAAAGAATCTGATCCGGCCAATACCGGCACCAAGTATGAATCTGACATGTATATGAACATCACTGCCAAGTTTGAGATCAAGAAAGACCTGATGTTAGGACTGGTGTACGGCAAGTACGATATTGATGAGGCCCCCGGCACAACCAACTCAAAAGACTATAGCCATTATCAAGTTTCCTTGAGTAAGGGAGAATTTGTCTTTGCCTATGACGTCAAGAAACCAGACACCGCCGACACCACTGGTGTCGCTGATGCACCACGTATTACAGTATTATGGAAAAAGAGCTTTGACCTGTAGTACAAACAAATATGTTAACCCGCCTGTCATGGCGGGTTAGCCTTTACATAAATTTAAAACCAGATGGCTACAAAGTGCTAAATCCTGAAAAAGAAAAATATTTTGATTACACCTCCGTCGATATATCGGATGCGGAATATAATGCCTTTCAGGATCTGGTGTATGAGGTGGCAGGCATTTCTCTGAAAGAGAAAAAGAAACCGCTACTTACCGGCAGGCTGTCCAAGCGGCTGCGGTATCACAATATTCGTAACTATTCCGATTATTTGCAATTGGTGAAAAGTGACAAACATGAATTGCAGATGATGATCGATCTGGTTTCGACCAACGAGACGAGCTTTTTTCGGGAAGAAAAACATTTTGAATTTCTGGATAACTATGTCAAAAATCTTGATGCGCGCCGTGGTCCGTTCCGGATCTGGAGCGCAGCGTGTTCTTCCGGCATGGAGGCCTATACCACGGCCATGGTGATGGCCGAAGCCGATGTGAAATTTTCCTGGGAAATTCTGGGTACGGATATCAGTACACGGATACTCGATAAAGCCAAGCAGGCGCTCTACCCGCTGGATGCGGCAAATCGTATCCCGCAGAATTATCTGAAGAAATATTGCCGGAAAGGTGTGCGGGATATGAGTGGCTATATGCTGATCGATAAGTCACTGCGCGCCAAGGCATCATTTCGATATATGAATCTGAATGAACAACCCTGGCCGGATGTGGGATTGTTTGATGTGATTTTTTTGCGTAACGTCATGATCTATTTTGACAAGCCAACCAAGCAGCGCCTGATTAGTAATATCGTGCAACGACTCAAGAGTGATGGTTATCTGTTTGTTGGCCATTCGGAAAATCTGTTGGGCATCCCGGTAAATTTAAAAACGATTCAACCGTCTGTGTATCGTAAAATATGATTAATTAAGGAAATAATAATGGCAATGGGCAACGTACTTCGTTTAGGAGAGGAAAACATGGATATTCTGATTATTAATGCCTTGCTTGACTCATTAATGAAAATATTCAACACCATGGTGGGCATAGCCCCCGTGCCTGGTGTGCCTGTTCCTAAAGAGGATAATATTTCACTTGGTGATGTATCCGGCATCATGCTGATGGAGGCGGACAAGGCCAGGGGCAGTATGGCGATTTCCTTCAGCACCGGGGCGATTTCTCGCGTGGCTAAAAAGATGCTTGGCGATAATCTGAAGAAGATTGACGATACCGCCCGGGACCTGACCGGGGAAATGGCCAATATGCTGGTCGGCGGTGCGAAAAAGATCCTCGCGGAACGGGGTTATGCCTTTGAGATGTCGATACCGAATATTGTCTCCGGTAAGAATCACACCATTGAGCACAAATACTCCGGCCAGACGGTCATCCTGCCATTTACCATTGAAAAAGACCGGTTTTATCTGGAAATCAATTTCCAATAACCTCAATCCCACCATCGGTGGGTTGATATCCTCTGTCGATACCCCTATTACCTGCCTGTAAGGCCATACTGACTCGTCAGCGGGCTTATTGGATGGTCCTCTGGCCCGAAATAAAATTTACATACCCATCTGGATTATGGGAATTATCTGCGGTATAATACTATAGTAATTTACTCGGTTATAGCTTGCCGCGTGTGATTAAATCAACGAATTACTTAATATGGCTAATCTGGTAGTTATTCAGTTGGCCGTTCAACGAACAAATATGAGGTGTGTTATGGACGTATTGGAAAGAATCGATCAGGTCGTGAAGAGTAACCCTGTCGTGATATTTATGAAAGGGACGCCTCAAATGCCTCAGTGCGGATTCTCCATGCGCGCTGCCCAGGCGCTACAGGCCTGTGGCAAGGAATTCGCCCATGTGAACGTACTGATGGACCCGGAGATTTTTGAAAACCTGCCGCGCTATGCAGACTGGCCGACCTTTCCCCAGATCTACATCAATGGTGAATTGATCGGGGGCTGTGACATTACCCTGGAGATGTTTCAACAGGGCGAATTGCAAAAGGCGGTTACAGAGGCGGTTGACAAGACATCTGCCTGAGTCAGCCCTGCGAGTAAGATTGTTTAAGAAGCCCGGCGATGCCGGGTTTTTTTATCGGAATGATTTATTCCCGATCAGCTTGTCCCAGCTATTGACGATGGCGCAGAACAGTTCAGCGGTCTTTTCCGCATCATAAATCGCTGAATGGGCCTTCTCATTGTCCCATGCCAGGCCAGCGGCATTGGCCGCCTTGGCCAACACGGTCTGCCCATAGGCCAGCCCAGCCAGGGTTGCCGTATCAAAGGTGCTGAATGAGTGGAAGGGACTCTTTTTGATCTTGTTGCGTTCGGTCGCGGCCCTGATAAAGCCGAGATCAAAAAAAGGATTGTGACCGACCAGGATGGCGCGGGTGCAATTGTGTTTTTTCAGCAGCGTGTGGACTGGTTTGAATATATGCTCGAGTGCCTCTTTTTCCGGTTTGGCCATGCGAAACGGGTGATAGGGGTCAATACCGGTGAATTCCAGCGCCTTGGGATCGAGTATCGATCCTGGGAAAGGTTCGACGTGACAGGCCACCACCTCGGCCGGCACCAGATCCCCCATATTATTGATATGCACCGGCACGGCGGCGATCTCCAGCAGGGCGTTGGTTTGGGGATCAAATCCGCCAGTTTCTACATCCACAATAATGGGCAAAAATCCACGGAAACGCTTGGCGATTAGTTTGGTGCTGACGGCAAAACTCATAGGCCGGAAGGATAGCGGATAGGGGAAAAAAATGATATGACCACGACAGTCAAATTGGAATATGAGTAGAATGACCGATATGTTAAAAAGACAATTTACTGCCACCCTCGCGTTTATCGCGTTACTCACCGGCTTCGGGTCACTTTATGTCAATGATGCGCAGGCAGGGTCACAGACCGGTATCCTCTGGCAGATTGAACGGGCCGGCCTCCGCCCCAGTTATTTGCTCGGCACCATCCACTCCGATGATTCTCGCATCATCGATATACCGCAAATTATCCGCCAGAAACTCCAACAGACCGACAGTTTTGTCGCCGAGCTGAAGATGGACCCGTTATCTATGCAGGATGGCAGCAGGCTGATGTTTTTACCCCCTGGTCAGACGCTGGCATCACAGATTGGGGAGCAACGCTATCAGCGCTGTGTCAGATTACTGGCAGGATATGGCCTGTCAGGTGAAACGATACAACGGATGAAGCCCTGGGCGGTGATAGTTTCGCTGAGCATGCCAAAGTCAAGGACTGGCGTTGTGCTCGACCTTCGCTTATATCAGCAGGCCGAACAACAGGGTAAAAGGACCTATGGGCTTGAAACCAGTCGTGAACAGGTGGCGGTGTTTGAGTCCTTCAGTTTGCAACAACAGATCGTGATGCTGGATGATGCGATTAATGAGTTTAATCGCTTGCCAATGGTGTTTGATGAACTGGTGCATTACTACCTGCAACGTGACCTGACCGGACTGCAACGTAGCAGCGAAAAATATATGTTACAGGGTGACAGCATGGTGGCCAGACAATTCAAACAAAAGGCCCTGCTGGATCGCAATTATCTGATGGTGCGCAGGATGCAGCCCAGATTACGGGAAGGCAACAGCTTCATCGCCGTTGGCGCCCTGCACCTGCCGGGTGAAGAGGGTATCCTGCGCCTGTTGGAAAAACAGGGCTATAAAGTTTCCCCCGTATATTAAAGCCCCTGAACCGTAGGGTGCGTCCCACGCACCGTTGGCTATTTTGATCGGTGATGTCATTTCACCGCATGGTATCGGTGCGTGGGACGCACCCTACATGCTGGAATGGATATGAAGTATCGGTGCGTGGGACGCACCCTACGTGCTGGATCGTCAATGATGTATCGCCATTAAAACATTTCACCACGAAGACGCGAAGACACGAAGAAAAATATTTAGGGAAGGTCTGATTAATTCGTCATTCCGGCGCAGGCCGGAATCTAAATAACTGTTCCGAATTCATATCCATCATTCTTTCACTATAGGAAACCCGTAGAAAAGCCTGCGTCTTTGCGAGGAGTGATAACGACGAAGCAATCTCCATCTATTATACACTGAACAGGAGATTGCCACGGCCTGCAAATCAGGCCTCGCAACGACAGCGCCATGTTTGGTTTAGCAGTAATTGGATACCCTTTTAGAGCAGTTATTCAGTGCTTTGATTTCTATGGATTCCGGCTACCGGATCAAGTCCGGCACAGGCTCCGCCGGAATGACGGGAAACGAATTAATCATAGGCTGATAAAGGTCGTCATTAAGATGTCTTGGTAGTAAGTATTGGTTTTCCATCGTGCCTTCGTGGTGAAAAACTCACACGAGTTTCCACCTAACGGTTTCACCTGCCCGCAGCGGAATAAGTTTTTCCTTACCAAAGGCCAGGCTGGTCGGCACGGTCCACTCCTGTTTTTGCAAGGTGATGGTATCGGTGTTGCGCGGCAGGCCATAAAAGTCGGCGCCGTAAAAACTGGCGAAGGCTTCCAGTTTATCCAGCGCACCGGCCTGTTCAAAAACTTCAGCATAGAGTTCGATGGCGGCGTGGGAGGAATAGATCCCGGCGCAGCCACAGGCGGTTTCCTTGGCGCTTTGCGCATGGGGCGCACTGTCGGTGCCGAGGAAGAATTTCGGCTTACCGGAAATCGCCGCCTCGACCAGGGCCAGACGATGGGTTTCACGCTTGATGATGGGCAGGCAATAGTAATGTGGCCGGATGCCACCGGCGAGCATGGCATTACGATTGTATAACAAGTGGTGCGGGGTAATGGTGGCGGCGATATTGCTGCCTGCGCCGAGTACAAAATCGACGGCGTCGCGTGTGGTGATGTGTTCGAGCACGATTTTCAGATCTGGCAGGCGCTGTGTTAAGGGCAACAGGACCTCGTCAATAAAGATCTTTTCCCGATCAAAGATGTCGATGTGCGAGGCGGTCACCTCGCCATGTACCAGCAGCGGCAGTCCCAGTTCGGCCATTCTCTCCAGTGTGGCGTCACACTTGCGGATATCCGTCACACCGGCATCGGAGTTGGTGGTGGCACCGGCGGGATAGAGTTTAAGTGCGTGCACGAACCCGCTCTGTCTGGCGCGGACGATTTCATCGGCCGGGGTATTGTCCGTCAGGTAAAGCGTCATCAGGGGTGTAAATGTCAGTCCGGCCGGGACGGCCGCCATGATCCGCTCACGATAGGCGCGGGCCTGTTCGGTGGTGGTCGATGGTGGTTTGAGGTTGGGCATGATAATGGCGCGGGCAAAGCGTCGCGCGGTATCCGGTATAAGATGAGGCAAGACCTCACCGTCACGTACGTGCAGGTGCCAGTCATCGGGGCGGGTCAGGGTGAGTGTTTGCAAGTTGGATGCCTCAAGGGTTAACGGCGGGGCCTATTATGCCAGTTTCTGCAACCGGGATCATTTCCGGATATGAATAACCCACATATCCGTTGCCTGCTCCATCCCCTGATATTCGATTTTACGATCTTAGGGTCCTGGTCAAAATAATGTTGTCAACACCGAGGTTGTGCCTGGGCCATCAATGCAAGGCGCGTTTCGCAGCTAATGGCCGGGTCCTTAGCAAG
>JAHEDB010000494.1 GCA_024641465.1 Chromatiales bacterium
TCGAGCAGGTCGTCTTCATCCTCGGTGGATTCTGCGAGACTGTCGAAACCTTCACGCACGTAGACGTGACAGGTGGTGCAGGCGCAGGATTTTTCGCAGGCGTGTTCGATCTCGATACCGTTGAGCTGCGCGGCGTCACACAGGGAGATACCGGGCTCGACTTCAATGACGGCGCCATTGGGGCAGAGTTCTTCGTGGGGCAGGAATATAATCTTGGTCATAATCTCTATTTCAGGTCTTGTTCAAATTCTTCAAGGGTGTGGCCGGTAAGGGCCTGCTTGATGCTCTGATCCATGCGCCGCGCCGCAAATTCACTGCTGGCCTTATCGGCCTCATCGATGGCTCGTTTAATGGCGCGATTGTCCGTACCGTCGCGGGCCGTTTTCAGCTGTTGCATGGCGACATCAATCGCACTGCGTTCATCGGCTGATAACAGCGCCGCATCCTGTGCAAGTGCGGCATGTAAGGCCTCCAGCACACGGTCGGCCTCGACCTGTTGCTCACGCAACATGCGTGCACTCACATCGTCTTCTGCGTGGGTCAGGGAATCGCGCAACATGGTCTCGACTTCATTTTCCGTCAAACCATAGGAGGGTTTCACTTCGATACTGCTGGTTACCCCTGTAGTCTCTTCCTTCGCGGTGACGGTCAACAGACCATCGGCATCGACCTGGAAGGTGACGCGGATTCGTGCCGCGCCGGCCACCATCGGTGGAATACCGTGCAGAGAAAAACGACCCAGCGAGCGGCAATCACTCACCAGTTCGCGTTCACCTTGCAGGACGTGGACCGACATGGCGGTCTGGCCATCTTTAAAAGTCGTGAAGTCCTGGGCGCGCGCCACGGGGATGGTCGTATTGCGCGGGATAACCTTTTCCACCAGCCCGCCCATGGTCTCCAGACCGAGTGATAGTGGCGTGACATCCAGTAACAACAATTCATCTTCCGGTTTGTTACCAGCCAGTACATCGGCCTGGATGGCCGCGCCGACGGCGACGACCTTGTCGGGATCGATATTCACCAGCGGTTGCCGACCAAAAAAATCAGCCACCTTGTCCCGCACGCGTGGCACGCGGGTCGAACCACCGACCATCACCACCTCTTGCACCTCGTCGGCGCTGATACCGGCATCACGCAGGGTGCGGCGACAGGGTAACAGGGTCTTTTGAATCAGGGGATCCACGAGTTGGTGGAATTGATCGCGTGTCAACGTGCCCTGCCAGTATTCACCACTGGCCAGTTCCACGCTCAACTCGACACTGTCTTTATCGCTAAGTGCTTCCTTGGCGTCACGAGCGGTGTGCATCAACTGGCGCAGCTGACCATGACTGCTGTCGTCACCGATACCGGCCTGTTGCATGATCCATTGGGCGATGGCTTGATCGAAATCGTCACCGCCGAGGGCGCTGTCACCGGCGGTGGCCATCACCTCAAACACGCCCTTGTGCAGGCGCAGAATAGAAATATCGAACGTCCCGCCGCCAAGGTCATACACGGCGATCACCCCTTCACCCTGTTGATCCAGGCCATAGGCCACGGCGGCGGCGGTGGGTTCGTTCAACAGACGTAATACATTCAGCCCCGCCAGTTTGCCCGCATCCTTAGTGGCCTGACGCTGGGCATCATCAAAATAGGCCGGCACGGTGATCACCACGCCGGTCAGCTCTCCACCGAGGCTATGTTCGGCGCGTCGCTTGAGGGTCTTGAGGATCTCGGCCGAGACCTCGACCGGGCTGACATCCCCGGCGACGGTGCGAATGCGCGGCACCAACGACTCGGTCTGGATAAATTCATACGGCAGCTTGCCACCCAGGTGTTTGACATCGTCCACCCCACGGCCCATGAAACGCTTTACCGAGGCGATGGTATTAAGCGGATCTTTGGGCGCCGCCTGGCGGGCGGTTTCACCGACCACGATGTCACCGGCCTTGAGATAACGTACCACCGAAGGTAACAAATGACCGCCCTGTTCATCGGCAAGGGTTTCTGCCAGGCCGCTGCGCACGGTGGCGACCAGTGAGTTGGTGGTGCCAAGATCGATCCCCGCCGCCAGGCGGTGTTGATGGGGACTGGTGGACTCACCGGGCTCGCTGATTTGTAATAAGGCCATGGATTACTCTTTCCGCTAATACAATTATTTGCTTACAGTGCGTTGGCAATGTCTTCCTCGACATTCTCGGCTTCCTGTTGCAACTTGTCCATAAATTGCAATTTGTGCATGTTGGCCCTGGCCTTAGCCATTGCCTCATCTGAAACGTCTTTAAACAATTCGATCAATTCGTTAACCAGCTGTTTGACCCGTACCCGAACATCGTCTTGCAGGGCGCCTATCTTGATCAGGCCGTCCTCGGTATGCGGAATCTCCGCCAGGGTTTCGCGCAGCTCCATTTGTTCCATGAGGAAGGCGGGCTCGAGCGCGGAATAGCG
>JAHEDB010000069.1 GCA_024641465.1 Chromatiales bacterium
TGGCATCGAGGGGAATGGCAAACTGGGATGGGCCGAGGAAGCTGCCTTCGACTGCGACGACGATGGTGTCTTTTCTCAGGTCGGCCTCAAAGCTGATCTGATCACCATCGGCCAGTTTCATTTTGTTGAATTCTTCAATGCTGACATAGATGGCAAACGGGTCTTTGTTGCGGATACCGGTGACCCGCACATGCGACACCTCCGGCAGGGGGTGGACATATTTGACCAGGGACTTGCCGGTGAAGTGTTGGTTGCTGATTTCAAATTTGTAGGGGTTGCGGACATCACCGGTAACGGCAATGGTCTGTCCCTTGGGTCCGACCACGATGGTGTCGCCGTCCTTGAACTGGGGGGTGGGGATAATGCCGTCGATCATGAACTCGTACAGGTCGGCCTGGGCCAGGGGTTTGCCATCGCGCATGATGCGAATGTCCCGGTAGCTACCCGCCTCGGCGTCGATCCCGGCGGCACGGTCTATATAATAGAGTAAGGAGTTGGAGGCCACCCCGGCATAACGGCCCGGGTTTTTGACATTACCGGTGACGAACACCGCGACCGGCTGGGTGCCCTGCAAGGCGGTATACACCTGGACATTGCTGGTGAACACGGAATGGACGGCCTTTTTCACCCGGGCGTTCAGTTCGGAATTTCGTATCCCGGCCACCGGGATCGGTCCGACCTTGGGGATGAAGATATTGCCCTGGGCATCGACCTTGCTGATCTCGGTGACTTCCGTCGCGCCCCAGATGCGCACGGTGATTTGATCGCCTTCGGTGATCTTGTAGTCCGGGTTGAGGCCGATTTCTCTATCGCCGCTGAAGCCACCGGTAAACAGGTTGTAGCCGAAGGGTTTGTCTGTTGATTTGTTCTTTTTATCTTTAGTCTGCGTGGCAGTTGCATCAGCCGGGGTCAAGGGCAGTTCCTGGGCCTTGTTTTCCAGGCCGCCTTGTTTGCTGATGGCCACGGCCTGGACGCTGGCCGGGATGAGGTTGGCGAGGCAGAACATGGCGGCGAGGAACAGCAGTCGTGTTTGTTGGGTGGTCATTTTAGTGTGCATATATTTCATTGGTTCGGTTTTGTCTGTTTTCATTTGGTGGGTAGGACCCACCCTGCTTTTACCAGTCATTGCGAGGCCGTTTTTTGGGCCGTGGCAATCTCCCGTTTCATACTCCGTAGCTGGAGATTGCTTCGTCGTTCCTCCTCGCAAAGACGAGTGGTGTCATTGCACCCAGAGGGCATAAACGAGGCCGTTTTCTGGCCGTGGCAATCTCCAGTCATTGCGAGGCCGACTTTTGGCCGTGGCAATCTCCTGGTACGCGCTCCGTAGTCGGAGATTGCTTCGTCGTTCCTCCTCGCAAAGACGAGGGGGTGTTTCGTTCCCTCGCAATGACGGGCGGTGTTTAAAGCAGTTCTTCGTATAAATCATTCCATGGCGGATTCATCGAATGAATCAAATCGATCTTTCTGGCCCGAGAACCTGCTTTAATTTGTTTCTCCCGTGTTATCGCGTCCTCTGCTCTATCAAACATCTCGAAATAAACCAACTTGTCGACATTGTATCTTTTTGTAAATCCATCAACTAATTTGGATTTATGTTCATAAATTCGCCGAATAAGATCATTCGTGACACCAGTGTAGAGTGTCGTATTATGCTTATTCGCCATTATATAAATATAAAATTTCTTTTCCATCTATAACATCCTTGTCATTTACAAAATACCTTCCTGTCATTGCACACGTTGCCGTCATTGCGAGACCTGTCTTTCAAGGTCGAAGCAATCTCCTGGCTTGCGCTCCGTAGCGGGAGATTGCCGCGGTCGCAGATTGCCGCAGTCATTACCATTCCCTCGCAACTCCCTCGCAATGACGGGGGTGTGGTTCACTTCCGATATAACAACCTGTCATTGCGAGGCCTGTCTTTCAAGGCCGTGGCAATCTCCCGTCTCGTGCTCCGTAGCTGGAGATTGCTTCGTCGTTCCTCCTCGCAAAGACGAGGGGGTGTTTCTTTCCCTCGCAAAGTAGAGTGGGGCATCAATGCCCCATGTGGTCTTTGATCGAGGACCAGACCAGGGCGCCGATCACGTAGATCAAGAATGCCATGATCAGGGTGGTAAATATATTCCACAGCCGGTGTGGTTCCAGTGCCTCATCCGGTTGTGACGGGGTGACGAAGGTCACCAGGTATCTTTGTTTGCGGGAGGCCTCGGTTCGGGCAATCTCCAGGGCGGCCAGTGTCCTTGTGTAGCGCTCCTGGGCGAAGGACCGATCCAGTACCAGGGCTTCGTAGTCTTCCATCATGCCGCTGAGTTGTTTGCTGCCGTTGCCGGTGAGACGACGGCTTTCATTCTGGACCTGTTCTTCCAGTGCCTTGATGCGGCTCTTCAGGCTGGTAACCTGGGCACTGTCATCACGCATAAAACTCTTGGCCTCGGACAACTCGGCTCGCGTAGCGGCCAGCTTGCCTTCTAGTTCGGCAACGATAGTGAGCACCGCGCCGGTTTTTTTGTCCGGGTCGATGGTATTGCGGGTGTTGCGAAAGTTGGTCACGGCGGAGGTGGACAGGCGTACCCTGGTCTCTGCCCGATCCAGTTCGCGCTGGGCAAATTGCACGCTATCCGCCGCAATGCGTTCCGACATGCTGTTGACCAGTTGTTCGCTCAATTCGAGGATCGCAGCGGCGATCTCACGCGCCTTGTCCGCCGTATAGGCCTTGGTCTTGAGGGTCACGATCCCTGAAGTCACATCGTACAAGACTTCGACCTTTTTCTGAAAATATTCCAGAAAATCTTCCTGCGAATCATTCCTTCCCAGGCGGGAAAACCAGTCATAGTCGCTGCCGGCGTAATGCTGGCGGATATGTAGTTTGTTTTGCAGTTGATTGAGCATGTCCATCGACAGGATATAGTCCTTCACCGCGGCGGTATCCTGCCCCGTGCCGCCCGAAGTCGTAACCCCAATCACCGCGGACAACATGCTGCCCGAGGTGGTGGCCTCATTGGAACGCACTGCAAAACGGGCCTCGGAAATATAGATGTTCGAGGCGATCAGGCCATAGTACACCACCGATAAAAAGGTCGGCAGGGCGACGGCCAGTAGAAAGGCCTGCGCCATATAGGGCAGTTTGAGAAAACGCGCCTTGAGCTCCTGCGCCGCAACAGGATAATCAGCGCGTATCAGTTTGATAGACTTTAATTGCATCATTCACATCTTCATACATTTCTAATTTGCCATTACGCAACACCGCCGCGATATCGCTGTCCTGCTTAATCGTGTTGACGTTATGCGAGACGATTATCATCGAGGCCCGCTCCTTTCTTTCCACAAATGCGGCGCGATATTTGTCCTTAAATCGCTGATCACCCACTGCGGTGATCTCATCCACCAGATAACATTCAAAATCCGCGGCCAGGCTGACTGCAAAGGCCAGCCGTGAGCGCATCCCGGAAGAATAGGATTTGACGGGCATATCAAAGTATTGGCCCAGCTCGGCAAATTCCTCGGCGGATTGTTCAAACGCCTGGATCGGGGCACCGTAGATACGAGCGATAAAACGCGCATTCTCCCGCCCAGTGAGACTGCCCTGAAAGCCACCGGAAAAACCCAGTGGCCAGGAGACCTTGACGTTACGCTTGATGGTGCCGCTGTCCGGTGGCTCGATGCCTCCCAACAAACGAATCAGGGTCGATTTACCGGCCCCGTTCCAGCCCAGAATACCGACACTCTTGCCCCTGGGAAAACGGATAGTGACATCATCGAGCACCCTGGTTACCACATTGCGGGCGTGATAGGTCTTGCTGACATTGTGTAGTTCGATCATGCCTTCAACACCTTATTATGCAGGGCACGGTGCATGACTAGACCGGCACAGACACACACCAGGGCACTTGTTACTGCGTAGCCTGGTCGTGCATAGTCGCTGTGGAATTCATAAAAAAAGGCCGAACGTAGCATCTCGATCATGTGCAGAATGGGATTGATCAACAGGAGATCTCGTCCGGGTTGCGGTATCACCTCGGCGGTAAAGAACAGGCCCGAGGTAAAAAACAGGGGTCGGCCCAAAACAGCTTGCATAACCTGATTAATAGATGGAAACAAGGGTGTTAATGAGGCAAAGGCCATTCCGAGACCAAAGCCGGTAGCGGCCAGCAACATCAGGGCCATAATGACCAGCAGAAGATTTTCAATCTTGACAGGAATATCCAGAGAGGCTGCGGCGAGCAGCAGGATCACCGAAACCACGATCAGGGTGGCGATCTCCAACAGGGCCCGCGCCACGACCAGATCAAAGGTCTTAACCTGGGGAAATGTTAGCAAGGCGCGATTGGCATCAATCGCGTTCATTCCCTGTTGCATGGTATTTCGAAAAAGAAGAAAAGGGGTAACGCCGGTAAGAATAAACAGGATTAGTGGCATTCCGGAGATGCTCTTGTGACCTCCCATGGTGAACAGCACTACAAATACCATTACCTGTAATACCGGCTCAAACAGCGCCCACAAATAACCGAGTTTGTGCCTGCCATAACGCGTCTTGGTCTCACGCAGCATCAGCGCATGAATGACACGAAACTGCACGACCAGGGCTTGTTTGACGTTAGTGTAAGACATAACCCACGGGTTCTTTTTCCAGGAAGGTCTCGATATTGGACAGGGTGCGCACCTTATACCATTGGCCTGTCGCGGCCTGACAGGCCACATTCAGATTGCGTCCGTCGGTCTTGCCCTGCTCACCGGACGGTTGCCAGAAATAAGTCCGGCAATGATTGCCGCTGGCGGCCTGATAACTTTTTTGAATAATCGCCGTGCCCTCGGCATTGTTGTTGTCCCGATCATGCACTGTCTGTTTTTCACCCGGCTTGCCCTTCTCCACAAATCCCAACAGGGTGATCTGATCAGCCGGGTATTTGGCATTCAATAAAGCGGCATCGTCAACCCTGTCGTTAAACATGGCGCAGGCTGGCAACGTCAGCGCGATACACAACAGACTGAGTGTTTTTGTTATTTTCATCTTATATATTACTCATCGAAGATTTCGAGAATGCCACAGACCTGTTCGGTCTCATCCAGCACCACCAGCACCTTGATCTTGCGGTGCTTCATGATCTTTTCCGCCTCTACCAGCATGGCGTCATGGCGGATAATTACCGGTTGACGGGTCATAATGTCTTCCGCCGTTTGTTCGAGCATGTTCTTTCCATCCAACATGGCGCGGCGCAGGTCGCCATCGGTGATAATGCCCTTGAGGTCATGCCCTTCCATGACAATAACAATCCCTAACCTGCCCTTGGTGATCTTGAAGACCACCTCGTTGACCGAGGCGCTCGGCGCGACGATGGGCAGATTACGGGTATGCATCACGTCTTTGACGGTGGTGAGCAAACGGCGACCCAGGCTGCCACCCGGATGGTACCGGGCAAAGTCCTGCGGTTGAAAATTACGCGCCTTGATCAGCGACACGGCCAGCGCATCGCCCATGGCCAGGGTGGTCAGGGTCGAGCTGGTGGGGGCGAGATTATTCGGGCAGACCTCTCTTTCTACAGAGATATCCAGTACGGCATCGGAATGTTGGGCAAGCGTCGAATCCACGACACCCACCATACATATAATGGAGACGCCAAAGTGGCGCAGGGACGGGATGAGTCGAATCACCTCATCGGTTTCACCGCTGTAGGAGATCAGGATAACCACATCGTGGGGCATCACCATGCCCAGGTCGCCATGATAGGCCTCGGCGGGATGCAAAAAGAAACTGGGGGTACCGGTGGAGGCAAAGGTGGCGACGATCTTTTTGCCGATCAGGCCCGATTTGCCCATCCCACAGACAATGACCCGCCCTGATGTATTAAGAATTAAATCCAGTGCTCGTTGGTAATGTTGATCGATCTTGCCGGCCAGCTCGTTAATGGCTTCGGCCTGTAGCTTGAAAGTCTGAATGGCAGCAAGTGTGGCTTCACTGAGAGCCGTTTCTTGCTCTGACGATAACCCCAAATTTATCGCGTTTTCCATTTTATATCCCCCCACCCGCTTTCCCTTTATTTTAGTTTCTTTACCTTATGCTTTGTAAGTATAAAGATTGCTAATATATAAGCAACTGTTAATTGCAGGAAGGTATTTTAACTGATCACTAAAGCGACTTGCTCAAAAATTTTACAATTAAAACAAGTGGGGTTTACTGAACGTTATCAGTCACTCAGATAAGGCAGGCTGATTTGGACAATTCTTGAACAGAAAATAAACATCCTGGCTGAATATTTTTTACTCAATCGCTGTCGGTACAGCTTAGAGCTGGGCAATGATTAATAAACCAATGCTGTTGCCATCCACCTTATGTTGATCCACCTGGGATTCATACTGGATCAAGGTCAGGCGTATCCCCCACAGGAAGGTTTTACTGCGGATGAAATCGACTTCCATTAAACCACCGAGGGCATGGTTATATTTTTCAACGATATTACCGGCGAGCCCATAACCCTTCAGCTTGGGAAACAAATGATAAGTTGCCCCCATGCCGAAACGCATATCTTCCATCCGGTAAAACAACAACGCATTGAGCGGATAGCGCACCCAGCTGATTTTTGTTTCATTGTCATAGCGCGCATCGGATTTAACACCGAAGGTCACCTGTGTTTCCCAGGTGGGTGCAAATTGATACAGGCGGCCAAAGTCGAATGAGAACAGACCGCCGGCCTTAATTGAGTCTGTTTTGCCATTATCGAATGTCCCATGAATGAGTTCATCCCCACCGATATGCACACCCAGTTCGATGATCGAATCGGCCAGTGTATTTGCCGAATAAATACAAGACCCCACTATAGTGATCAAACAGGTCAGAATTAGATGTTTGCCGTGTTTGCTTCTCAAAATCTTTTTCAATCCGTTCTCAAATCCGTGTATCTGATATTAGGGAGCCTCTGATTAATTCGTATCTCTTCATTCCAGCAAAGGCCGGAATGCCGAATTAATCAGATCTTCCTTAGGTTAGCAGTTTTGCCATGTCTGGACGGTAAAAGCAAAAATTTGTGTTTCTGGAGCATGGCGGCCTAAATAGGATATGATCGCGGCTTCCTGAACAGTCCGGAGTAGCCATGGAATTTACGACCCTCACCGCCATTTCCCCCGTCGACGGCCGATATGCCAGTAAAACCAAAGAGTTACGTCCAATCTTTAGTGAATATGGGCTGATCCGGCACCGTGTGCTGGTTGAGGTCCGCTGGCTTCAGTACCTGGCCCAGGAACCTGGTATCCCTGAAGTCCCCGCCTTTAGCGAGCATGCCACTAAACTCCTCGACGGCATCGTCGAGAATTTCAGCGAAGCCGACGCCCAGCGGATCAAGAATATCGAACGCACCACCAACCACGACGTGAAGGCGGTTGAATATTTTCTAAAGGAAAAGATTGCCGGTAATGCCGAACTGGAAGCGATTAATGAGTTTGTGCATTTTGCCTGCACCTCGGAGGATATCAACAATCTGTCGCATGCCCTGATGTTGCAAGAGGCGCGCAAGCAGGTACTGTTGCCCCTGATGGATGAGCTTATTGCCGAACTGACCAGGATGGCGCACACCTATGCCGACAAGCCCATGCTGTCGCATACCCATGGCCAACCGGCCTCTCCCACCACTGTCGGCAAGGAAATGGCGAACGTCGTTTATCGATTAAAGCGCCAGCGCCAGCAATTTGTTGAGGTGGCCGTTTACGGCAAAATGAACGGTGCGGTGGGTAACTACAATGCCCACGTATCGGCCTATCCGGAGCTGGACTGGCCGGTTATCAGTGAACGATTCATTAAATCGCTGGGGATCGAATTCAATCCCTATACCATTCAGATCGAACCGCATGATTACATCGCCGAATACTTCGATGTCCTGGCGCGCTTTAATAACATCCTGCTGGACCTGGACCGTGACGTCTGGACCTATATCTCGATGGGATTTTTCAAACAAAAAACCATCAAGGGCGAGGTCGGCTCGTCCACCATGCCGCACAAGGTCAACCCTATCGACTTTGAAAACTCCGAGGGCAACCTCGGTATAGCCAATGCCATTTTCCAGCACCTGGCCAGCAAGCTACCCGTATCACGCATGCAACGCGACCTGACTGACTCGACAGTTCTACGTAATCTGGGGGTCGGTATCGCCCATGGTGTTATTGCCTATCAATCCACCCTCAAAGGCCTGAGCAAGCTGGAACTGAATGAAGCCCGCCTGTTAAACCTGCTGGATGCCAACTGGGAAGTCCTGGCTGAACCAATCCAGACCGTAATGCGACGCTATGGCGTGGCGAATCCTTATGAAAAACTCAAAGACCTGACGCGTGGTCAAAAAATAGACAAGCAGACACTGATTAGTTTTGTTAATACGCTCGACATTCCGGAGGAAGGAAAACGTCAGTTACTGGCCTTAACACCTGATAATTATATCGGCATTGCGGAAAAGTTGGCAAAATCCATATAAGTATCTATCTTCTATATACAAATGAGCCCAAACACTGACATTCTTTTTTTTGACAAGGACTGTCCACTGGATGCAGTGGTCAGTCTGGCTGAACCACGTGACGTACCGGGCCTGAACGGCGCCTTTCTTTCCATCCTCAAGGAACACATCCCGCAGCGGGCCGTTAAGGTCTATGAGATCGCCAACAACTTTTGTGTCCCGGTATCTGACGACGGACAGTGTGCACGAACACTACGCCTGGTGCTGAAGACCCAGGAAAATAATCCGGCGGTAAGACTCGATTATAATGATTCGGATGTTCAGCAATGTCTCAAACTTAAAATACCTGTTTGCGGCAATGAAAAGGAAACCGATCGGATACGCACTATCTTCCCTATCCCCGGTCTGCCCTCACCGC
>JAHEDB010000495.1 GCA_024641465.1 Chromatiales bacterium
TGCCAATCGCTATACGGCGGGGTCGGGTTGGGGTACGGCAGCATTTGTCGAGGACGATAACCTGGGGTCTGCGCAATATCCAAAAGTTGCATTCGACAGTAATGATATTGGTATCGCTGTCTGGCATCAGTCAGATGGGGCGCGCGAGAATATCTGGTTCAACTATTACAAGTGATCCAGGCCAAGGTGTCGGGTGGTGTTTATGCTTGACCACGCTGTCGTAATATTTCTTGATAAATAATCTCCCACCGATAAATCCGGCTCGTCGGCCTTGATGGCCGGCATGGTCGTTCTGTAATATGATGGTGTTTCTGTTGCAAAACATCCCACTTACTGTTCGTCGAGGTTTGCATGCCGAATACCGATGGTCTGTTGCGTGCTGTAATTTTTGATGGCCGTGGCGGCGGTCGCGAAGTGGATTGGCACGGAATATCCCAACCACTGGCGGAAGGTGAATTCTGCTGGATTCACCTCGACTATACCGTCGAACAGGCACAGGATTGGGTTAGTCATCAGGGCGGTCTGCATGCGGCCGATATCGATGCCCTGCTGAAGGAAGAGACCCGGCCGCGCAGTGCGGTCAGCCACAATGGCCTGCTGGTGATCCTGCGCGGCGTGAATCTCAATCCCGGTGCCGACCCGGAGGATATGGTGGCACTGCGTATCTGGGTCGACGGCTCGCGGATTATCTCGACCCGTTACCGGCGTCACATGTGGGAGGCCGATATGCTGGCAGCGATCGAAACAGGTGAAGGGCCACAGACGACGGGTGAATTCCTGACCATGGTGACTGAGCTGATGGTCGGCCGCATCCACGAGGTGGTGCAGGATATCGAGGATCAGGTTGCGGTACTGGAAGAGACCATGCTGCAACAGAAGAGCGAGTCGGTGCGCAGCGAACTGGCGGAGATCCGCCGCCAGGCCATCACACTGCGCCGCTATCTCGCCCCGCAACGCGAGGCCCTGGCCCGTCTGCAAAGTGAAAAGATCAGCTGGTTCAGTGACGCCGATCGCCTGCACCTGCGTGAGGTGCATGACTGGATGGTGCGTGCGGTGGAAGATCTGGACGCCGCCCGTGAGCGCGCCGCCATCTCCCATGAGGAACTGGCCAGTCGCATGACCGAACAACTCAACCAGCGCATGTATATGTTATCAATGGTTGCGGCGATGTTTATGCCGCTGACTTTTTTGACCGGGCTGTTGGGGATCAATGTCGGTGGAATCCCCGGCGCGAACAACATACATGCCTTTGTCTGGGTCTGTTATATCCTTGGGGCGATTGGTCTGGCCCTGTATTTTATTTTTCGTCGACGCAAGTGGATGTAACGTTAATTTCAACAACAACCCCAACAGAAATCCAGCAGCACCCCTCTAAGCTTTGTATTTATCCAAGCAGATTTTGTAAAGCAATCAGTCCTCGGTCGACTGTTTGTCTGTTTTTCGTCGGCGTTTGTTTTTGGGCGGTTTCGGTTCCGCCAGCAGCCTGATGAGTGGCAGATGGAATAGTTGCTTACCCTTGTAGGTGGAAATCAACAAAAACATGGCCAGGGTGATGAAGTGGATTTCAGGATAATTTACAAACAGATTTCCCAGTTTTTCAAACTGGATCACTGGCAGACAGAGCAGGGCGATCAGGATGGTCCAGGTCAGGCGGTGCATGGCGATGGGCAGGCCCTTATCCTCAATGGTTCGATACAGGCGGTCGATCAATGAGGTCAGAATGATGATCGGTAACAGGCTTGTTTTGCCAGTCTGGTTGAGGTTGAGATAGTCCAGTACCGAAACAGACAGGCTGAGGATGATCGCCACCAGGGTGAATATGATCGCCAGCCTGGGTATGCGGGTAATGCTGGAGGGGAAAATTCTGCGTCCGGCAACGGCCAGTGCGCAAACGACCAGAAATATCACCAGGGTCATCACCCGGTCACCATAAACCAGGGCCAGGGCCAGCAGAGTCGGGGTGAAGACACCGTAACTATGCACACCGACCAGGTGGCGGGCCAGGGCGGTAACCAGTACGCCCAGGGGCAGGAGCAATAACAGCGCCAGTTCATTGCGCGCATCCAGCGGCAGGCGGGTCAGGTCAATGATATTGAGTGGCGAGTGGTCTTTAAACTGTCGCAGGTAGGGATGATTAAATTCCCTCTCCAGATCAAAATTCAACTGCAACAATTCTCCGTTCAGGACCTGGGCGATATCCTCGCCATTTCGTCGTAGCGGTAAATAATTGGCCGGTACGTTACGCCGGTATCCCGACTGGATATCATAGGCCTGCCATTTATCAACCTGGTAGACCTCGACCCAGTAATATGGCCTTGGCTCGATGTCTTCCTGCAATATCACACCGGTGACGATCCGTGCCGGGATGTGGGCGGCCCGGCACAATGCCACCATGGACAGGGAACG
>JAHEDB010000496.1 GCA_024641465.1 Chromatiales bacterium
CAGTTGGCAATAAACACTGAATCCTGATTGGAGAACCCCATGACGACAGAGAAAGACGAACGCCATCGTGATCGCATGCAGCGCAAGAAGGCGGTGATCGATGACAAGATCCAGCAGGCACAGCGTGAACAGGGTGTGTTGCTGATCACCACCGGTAACGGCAAGGGCAAGAGCAGCTCCGGTTTTGGCATGGTGGCCCGCGCCCTCGGTCACGGTATGAAGGTCGGTGTCGTGCAATTCATCAAGGGCCGCATGAGCACCGGTGAGGAGACCTTCTTCCGCCGCTTCCCGGAGGTGGATTATCACGTCATGGGTGAAGGCTTTACCTGGGAGACCCAGGATCGGCAACGCGACGTCGAGACCGCCAGTCTGGCCTGGCAGAAAGCTACGGCCATGCTCACCGACCCAAGCTATGATCTTATCCTGCTCGACGAACTGAACATCGTCCTCAAATATCAGTACATTGACATCAACGAGGTCATCGACTGCCTGCAAAAACGTCCCCCCATGCAACACGTCATCATCACCGGTCGCGCCGCCAAACCGGAATTGATCGCCATCGCCGATACCGTCACCGAGATGCAGGATGTGAAACACGCCTTTAAGGCGGGTATCAAGGCACAAAAGGGCATCGAATTATAATGAGCGGCTCACCGCATCGATTCAGCGAGGCCGAGGTGGCCGCGGTATATCGCGCCATCACCGAACGGCGTGATATGCGCCACTTCAAACCGGGCCCGGTCGATCCACTCACCTTGCAGCGCCTGTTGCTGGCCGCCCACCACGCGCCCAGCGTTGGTTTCATGCAGCCGTGGCGATTTATTCGCATCACTACGGATAAGCTTCGAAAACAATTACATCAGATGGTGGAAGAGGAACGTATTAACACCGCGCAGGCCCTCAACAAGCGCGAGGATGAATTTATGAAACTCAAGGTCGAGGGCATCCTCGATTGCGGTGAACTGCTGGTCGTCGCGCTGATGAACAAGCGCGAACAACACATCTTTGGCCGTCGCACTCTGCCGGAGATGGACCTCGCCTCGGTGGCCTGTGCGATACAGAATATGTGGCTGGCGGCACGCGCCGAAGGGCTCGGTATGGGCTGGGTGTCGTTATTTGATCCCGTCCGATTGGCCGAGTTGTTAAACATGCCGGATGGCGCCAAACCCGTGGCGATCCTCTGTCTGGGTCAGGTCGAGGCATTTTATCCACGCCCGATGCTGGAACAGGAAAACTGGGCGAGTCGACAGGATCTCAATGATTTGATCTACACCAATTCCTGGGCGGGTACCATTGAGGATGATGTCACACAATGATCGCCTGTCCGGCCCTGTTCATTAGCGCACCGGCCTCCGGTCAGGGCAAAACGACCTTCACCGCCGCGTTGGCGCGTTATCATCGCAGCCAGGGTCGCAAGGTACGGGTGTTTAAGACCGGTCCGGATTTTCTCGATCCGATGATCCTCGAACGCGCCAGCGGTCATCCCGTATATCAACTCGACCTGTGGATGGTCGGTGAACAACAGTGTCAACACCTGCTCTATACAGCAGCGCAGAACGCCGACCTGATCCTGATCGAGGGCGTGATGGGCCTGTTTGATGGTAATCCCTCCGGTGCAGACCTTGCCCGCAAATTTGGTATCCCCGTTCTGGCACTCATCGATGCCCGCGCCATGGCCCAGACCTTCGGCGCCATTGCCCACGGCCTGCGTCATTACCAGGCCGACCTGCCCTTCGCCGGTGTGGTTGCCAATTATGTTGCCAGCACCGGTCATGCCGCGATGTTGGCCGAGTCATTGAGTGACGACATCACCCTGCTCGGCAGCCTGATGCGCGATGAACATATCCGCTTACCGGATCGCCATCTCGGCCTGGTTCAGGCTGATGAGGTCAGCGACCTTGAGCAACGACTGGATGCCGCCGCGCAACAGATTGCCAACACGCGTCTTGCCGACCTGCCGGCGCCGGTAGAATTTAAACCGATAGAAATTTCAGCACCGGGCAAATTACTCGCCGGTGTTCGCATCGGTATCGCCAAAGACAGCAGCTTCGCGTTTATTTACCCGGCCAATATCGATCTGTTGCAGGCCATGGGGGCAGACTGTGTGTTCTTCTCTCCCCTGCATGACAGCACGCTGCCAGAAGTCGACAGCCTGTGGTTACCCGGCGGTTATCCCGAATTGCATCTGCGACAACTGAGCGACAATACCGGGATGCATGCATCGATTCGCGCACACCATCTGGCAGGCAAACCCATACTCGCCGAATGCGGTGGGATGTTGTATCTGCTCAACTCGCTGACCGACAAGCAAGGCCAACAGGCCAACATGCTTGGCCTGCTGGATGGTGAAGCCCGCATGGCGGACAAACTGGTCGGCCTGGGCATGCAGGGTCTGATG
>JAHEDB010000497.1 GCA_024641465.1 Chromatiales bacterium
CCCTCACCCCACCTAAAAAATTCCCAGCTTATCCGGCTGCATACCCCAAACCAAGTTCCATCTCCGGGGGACGATAACTTAGCGAGTTTTGCCGCTAAAATAAAGCCATTTATTCCTTTAAAACCATAGTATTACATTGATTGGCATAAACGGAATTTATCTGACTAAAACACAAGGTTTTAAGGGGGCTGGATAAGCTCTTTATCCGGATACAAATTTATATTTCCCCACCCCAAAGGCACTTATTAGTGATTACTAATATTTATGTCCAGTCTATTCTTTCTGTCCCCCACTAGTGGGGAGCAATATTGTTCAGTTTTACCCTCAGCGTCGATGACGTAAGTCAAATACCTATGGCTTTCCACTACAAAAAGACCCCGCATAGGCGGGGTCTTTAGGTCAGATTGATGACTGATTAATTGAGGCTCTGATAATAGCTGATCAGGATCTTGGCCACTTCCGGACGTGAAAACTCCTTGGGTGGCGCAATGCCGTTACCGAGCATTTCGCGGACTTTCGTACCGGATAGCAGTACAAAGTCTTCTTTGCTGTGGTCCGGGGCCTCATTCATCATGACCACCTTATTGAGCTTCTTGGACCAGGCCGTGTGGTCGGCGCGGAAGATCTCGATGTCCATGGCGCCTGCGGGCACTTCATCGTCAAAGATGGTTTGGGCATCAAAGGCGCCGTAGTAGTCACCTACACCGGCGTGGTCACGGCCGATGATGAAGTGGGTGGCGCCCATGTTCTGGCGGAAGTAGGCATGCAGCACGGCCTCACGGGGTCCGGCATACAGCATGTCGAAGCCATAACCGGTAACCATGGCACTGTTCGGTGGGAAGTAGACTTCGACCATCTTGCGGATCGCGGCGTCGCGAACCGGGGCGGGAATGTCACCCTTCTTCAGTTTGCCAAGCAGCATGTGGATCACCAGGCCGTCGCAGTTGAGGCGTTTCATGGCCATGTGACACAGTTCTTCGTGGGCCAGGTGCATAGGGTTACGGGTCTGGAAGGCAACAACCTTCTTCCAGCCGCGTTCCTGGATTTCGTTACGGATTTCCACGGCGGTACGGAAGGTGTCGGGGAATTCAGTCTGGAAGTAGCTGAAGTTCAGGACCTGGATAGGACCGGAAACCGCGATATTGCCCTGGTTATTGAATTCGGCCACGCCGACGTGCTCGGGGTCTTCAGTACGGTAGACCTTCTGGGTCATGGTCTTCATCTGGGCGGCGGTAACGGTTTCGATTGCCTGGACATCCATCACGGCCAGTACCGGGTTGCCGTCAACATTGGGGTCACGCAGGGCGATACGTTTGGCGCCCTTGATGGCATCCGCATTCTTGAGCAGACACAGCACGGGGACCGGGAAGAAGGAACCGTCGGTGAGGGTCAGTTTCTCGGCGGCGCCCATGGCGTCGGCCACAGTCATGAAGCCTTTGAGGGGGTTAAAATAACCACCGCCCATCATGACCGCGTTACCGGCGGCCTGGGAGCTGATGATCACGGAAGGCAGTTTTTCCGCTTCTTTGCTCAGTTTGTCGTGTTCGGCGTCGTCATAAACGAAACGGGGTTGCAGTTCGTTGGATCCAATTGGCTTGATCATGTTTTTTCCTCACTCTGGTGAGCACCTGTGGGGTGCTGTCTTTTCATGGATAATTCTTGATAAATAAATCGCAACAACACAGTTTCACCACCTAGGGTCGTCGCCTGTGTCACCCGGCCCAGGGCACGGGCCATTTAGAGGGATGGAATATACAACAGTCTGCCACCACCGCATAATCGGGATATTTATATGGTCATAGATAGTTAATGATAGGATGTGGTGGTTGTACAAAAAATAGCCAAAATGACCGCGCGGGCATTACCGAAGAGTCAGGGCTTAATGGCTAATAATGATAGATGGACATCCCTGTCCAGGCTGGAAGGCAGGGTTCCCTTCTGCCTTACCAACACCTGCTTGATACCGGCCATCGGCGCGCCTCGTTCACTAAAATTTCATTACAAACAGGAGGCCGCTGCTGCTGTAATCTTCCAGTGACGGCTCGCCGTAGATGTAATAATCAGTGCTGACCCCCAGATTGACCAGGCTGAAGCGATACAACAGCGAGGCGGATGTGGCGCCCATGAATTTGAACTGATCGAATTTCAACCCGATCGCGCCGTAGACTTCCGGGATGGTGATCGAGAAGTCTTCATCATAGGGCTAGGCGGCAGAACTACTGGCGGCCGTTGCACTCATGATAGTGAGTGATGGTCCGGCCCGACCGACCAGGCTGACACCATTGCCGACCGGTAGGCCAGCCTGGATAAAGGCATCGACGGCTGCGGCAAAGGCATCGCCGCTGTAACTGGCAATACCGCGCTCACCGGTGTAATCAGCGATAAAAAACAG
>JAHEDB010000070.1 GCA_024641465.1 Chromatiales bacterium
ACGCCAAGTACGCCAAGAAATCATTTGCAATAGCATTTCCTTGGAAATGCAGTTTAAATCTTTCGCCTGCAAACACTAAAGGGACAGGCAGCATGAATAACGAGATTATTTTCTCACTTTGGTGTCTTGGCGGTTACTTAATCAGGATTTCATATCCTCAAAGAACTTCTTCACCCCATCCAGCCAGGATGCGGCACGCGGGCTATGGTGCACGCTGTCCTGATCCATGGACTTGCCCAGTTCTTCGAGCAGTTCTTTTTGTTTCTTGGTGAGTTTGACCGGTGTTTCCACCTCGACCTTACAGAGCAAATCACCAGGGCCACCACCACGAGGCGACTTCACACCCTTGCCGCGCAGACGAAACATCTTGCCCGACTGCGTCTCGGCCGGGATCTTGAGTTTGACCCGACCATCGAGTGTCGGGACTTCCAGTTCACCACCAAGACCGGCGGTGACAATACTGATTGGCACTTCGCAATACAGGTCATTGCCCTCACGGGTGAAGATCTTGTGTGGTCGGACGTGCATGTGCACATACAGGTCACCGGCTGGACCGCCATTTTCACCGGCCTCGCCCTCACCGGAGAGACGGATCCGATCGCCGGTATCCACCCCGGACGGAACCTTGACCGACAGGGTCTTGTGTTTTTCGACCCGGCCCTGACCGTGGCACTTGCCGCAGGGGCTGTCGATCATCTTGCCACTGCCGTGACAGCGGGGACAGGTCTGTTGCAATGAGAAAAAGCCCTGTTGCATGCGGACCTGGCCGTGACCACCACAGGTGGTACAGGTGGTCGGGCTGGTGCCTTTTTTGGCCCCGGTGCCGCCACATTCATCACAACCGATCTGGGTCGGAATGCGAATGCTGACCGTGGTGCCACCGACGGCCTCTTCCAGATCCAGTTCCAGGTTATAGCGCAGGTCGGCGCCGCGATAGACCCGTTGACCACCACCCGCGCCGCCGCGTCCACCGCCGCCGCCAAAGATGTCACCAAACACATCGCCGAAGATATCCGAGAAACTCGCGCCGCCACCAAAACCGGCACCGCCACCCATGCCCGCGCCGGGATTGACCCCGGCATGGCCAAACTGATCATAGGCGGCCCGCTTCTGTGCATCGCTGAGGATGTCGTAGGCCTCCTTGGCCTCTTTGAATTTGTCTTCCGCCTCGGGGTTATCGGCATTGCGATCCGGATGAAATTTCATGGCCATGCGTTTGAAGGCCTTTTTGATCTCGGCCTCGCTGGCATTTTTGGTAATTCCGAGTACTTCGTAATAGTCGCGTTTATCGGCCATGTTGTTTCTTCAACTCTGTTTGATTGGCAATAACATGATTGCGCGTTTTTAATTCTTCTCACACACAATGACAGGCGTGCCGTAAAACACGCCTGTCATGGTTAACCGGGCTGCACCAGGTAGTCTTGCGATGTTATTTCTTGCTGTCGTCGACTTCTTCGAACTCGGCATCGACTACATTGTCATCGGCGGACTTCTGACCGGCACCGGCGTCACCCGCCGGGGCACCCTGCTGTTGTGCAGCACCCTTTTCGGCATACAGGCGTTCCGCCATCTTGGCCGAGGCGTCGGTGAGGGCCTTGGTCTTGGCCTCGATATTGCTCACCTCGTCCGTCTTGATGGCCGCTTCCAGATCCTTGATGGCGGCTTCGATGCTGGTCTTTTCACCGGCCTCGAGCTTGTCGCCCAGTTCGGTCATCGACTTTTTGGTCGCGTGGATCAGGCCGTCGGCCTGGTTGCGGACACCGACCAGCTCATGGAACTTCTTGTCCTCGGCCGCATGGGCCTCGGCGTCCTTGACCATTTTTTCAATCTCGGCGTCCGACAGACCGCTGGAGGCCTTGATGATGATCGACTGTTGCTTGCCGGTCCCCTTGTCTTTCGCAGACACGTTGAGGATACCGTTGGCATCGATGTCGAAGGTCACTTCGATCTGCGGCATACCGCGTGGTGCCGGCGGTATATCGGTCAGGTCAAAACGACCCAGCGATTTGTTGGCATCGGCGCGTTCACGTTCACCCTGCAGGACATGCACGGTCACTGCATTCTGGTTGTCATCGGCGGTGGAGAACACCTGATTCGCCTTGGTCGGAATCGTGGTGTTCTTGTCGATCAACTTGGTCATCACGCCACCGAGGGTTTCGATACCCAGCGACAGCGGGGTAACGTCGAGTAGCAGCACGTCTTTGACTTCACCACCGAGCACGCCGCCCTGGATCGCCGCGCCAACGGCCACGGCCTCATCGGGATTGACGTCCTTGCGTGGTTCCTTGCCGAAAAATTCTTTGACCGCTTCCTGTACCTTGGGCATACGGCTCTGGCCACCGACCAGGATCACGTCATCGACGTCCTTGGCCGACAGGCCGGCATCCTTGAGGGCCATCTTGCAGGGCGCGATAGTACGGGCAATCAGTTCTTCCACCAGGGATTCCAGCTTGGCGCGGGTTACCTTGATGTTCAGATGCTTGGGACCGGAGGCATCGGCTGTGACATAGGGCAGGTTGACATCGGTCTGTGAAGAGGAAGACAGTTCGATCTTGGCCTTTTCCGCCGCTTCTTTCAGGCGTTGCAGGGCCAGGGGATCCTTCTTCAGGTCGATACCCTGTTCCTTCTTGAATTCACCGACCAGATAATCGATCAGGCGCATGTCAAAGTCTTCCCCACCGAGGAAGGTGTCACCGTTGGTGGACAACACCTCGATCTGGTGTTCGCCATCGATGTCGGCAATTTCGATAATGGAGATATCGAAGGTACCACCACCGAGGTCATACACGGCGATCTTGCGATCACCCTCTTTCTTGTCCATACCGAAGGCCAGCGCGGCGGCGGTCGGTTCGTTGATAATACGTTTGACTTCTAGACCGGCGATCTTGCCGGCGTCTTTTGTCGCCTGACGCTGGGAGTCATTGAAATAGGCCGGCACGGTAATGACCGCTTCGGTCACGGGCTCACCGAGATAATCTTCGGCGGTCTTTTTCATTTTCATCAGCACACGGGCGGAGACTTCCGGCGGGGCCATTTTCTTGCCCTGGGCTTCGACCCAGGCATCACCGTTGTCGGCCTTGAGGATCTTATAGGCCACCATGTTGATGTCTTTCTGGACTTCGGCATCGGTAAACTTGCGGCCGATGAGTCGTTTGACTGCAAACAGGGTGTTATGGGGATTGGTCACGGCCTGACGCTTGGCGGATTGCCCGACCAGGACATCATCGCCGGTGAACGCCACAATAGAGGGTGTGGTGCGGTCCCCTTCACTGTTTTCGATGACCTTGGGTGAACCGCCTTCCATCACGGCCACACAGGAATTGGTGGTCCCCAGGTCTATTCCAATAATCTTGCCCATTGCCTTGATTCTCCAGTTATGTGTTCAATTCTGTTGTAGATTTAAAAATATCTTTACTGCCTAACTACATGGGGTCTTTGCCCTATAGTTCAAGCCTGCTCATCGACATTTGAGCCCTTTTCATCCCGCTAGGCCTCACTGCTGGCCTTGGACACCACCACCATGGCCGGTCTTATTAGACGGTCATTGAGGGTATAGCCCTTTTGCAGCACATTGATCACGGTATTGGGCGCCTTGTCGGGCGCCTCCAGCAGGGACATGGCCTGATGCTGTTCCGGGTTAAAGGGTTCATCCAGCGGATTGAGTTCCTTGATGGCAAACTTTTCCATCAGCGACACCAGCATCTTGAGGGTCAGGCCGGTCCCTTCCACCAGACTGGCGATATCGGCGTTGTCGCCCTGGGCGGCACTCAGGCCCATTTCCAGGCTGTCGCGCACGCCGAGTAATTCCTGGGCGAAGCGTTCGAGGGCATATTTGTGGGCGTTTTCCAGTTCGCGTTCGGTACGACGACGCAGGTTGTCCATCTCGGCCCGGGTACGCAGCAACTGGTCCCAGTTTTCCTTGGCCTTGGCCTCGGCCTCGGCCAGTTTGATCCCCAGATCATCAGCCGTAGCCGTTACCGGCTGTTCCGTATTTACTTGGTTATCTTGCTCTTGATTCTCTTGTACTGTTTCTTTATCGCTCATTTGCCTCTCCACGCTGGGCATTTTTTCGTAAAAGGTCCCTATCCCCGGTCTGGGGCGCAAATATCCTAGGGGATATAGGGATGATTATTCCGAGCTCAAGGCCGAGCTCAATAATTTTGCCGTTACATCGACGATCGAGATCACCCGGTCATAGGCCATGCGGGTCGGGCCGATCACCCCGAGTACACCGACGATCTGATCCTTCACCTTATACGGGGAAGTGACCACGGAGCACTCATCGAGCACCGAGTAACCAGACTCATCACCAATGAAGATCTGCATCCCATCAGTGTGGATGGATTTGTCGAGTAAGTGCAGCAGGTCATTCTTGGTGGTGAAGGCCTCGAACAGCTGGCGCAGTTTATCGACATTGCCCATCTCGGCATAGCTCATCAGGTTGGTCTCACCGGCCAGGACATAGTCGCTGTTGCGCTTCTCATCCAGCACCTGATCCGCCATGTTGATGGCCGTAGCCATCAGCCGGTTCATATCCTCACGGGCCTTTTGCATACTGCCGAGCAACATCTCGCGTATCGAGGTCAGGTCCTTACCGGCATATTCGTGGTTGAGGAAATTGGACGCTTGCTGTAATTCCGACGCGCCGTATACACGGTCGGTATGGATCACCTTGTTCTGGACTTCCTGTTCATTGACCACCAGCACCACCAGCACCCGCTGGCCGGAGAGTGGCAGGAATTCGATTTGTCGCAGGGTCATTTTTTCACGCCGTGGGATCATCACCACCCCCGCCATGCGGGTCACGCTGGATAAGAGTGACGAGGCCTTGCCGATCACATCGGCCGGTGAATCGGCCTGTAACTCCAGTTTGAGTTTCTCGATCAGGTTGTTGCGCATCGGTTTAACCGTCACCAGTTGATCCACGAACAGGCGATAGCCCTGCACCGTGGGTACACGGCCCGCCGAGGTATGGGGTGAGATGATCAGCCCCATGTCTTCCAGATCGGACATCACATTACGGATGGTGGCCGGGCTGAAATTCAGGCCACCGTCCCGGGCCAGGGTGCGTGAGCCGATGGGCTGCCCTTCTTTTATATAGCGTTCGATCAAAACCTTGAGCAGGTTCTGGGCACGCTCATCGAGTAGTGAGAGATTCTTTACCAAACTGATATATCCGCCTGTATCACATCAGAACGCCAGGCCTGACGTGCTGTACTCATGGAAATTTAGCACTCCCCGGCGCTGAGTGCTAAGGAAAATTAGCAATTAATCCGTTAAATTGCCAATATATGCAGCGCTGCATAGCCGCAACCCCGTTGCTTATGCTAACTTTGCGCAACCTGAACAGAATAAATCAACAATGGCAAACGAATTCAATACAATCGGTTTGATTGGCAAATACGGTGACCCGGGTGTCGGGGAAACCTTGATGCAAATCAGCGAATATCTGACCGACCGCAAATGCAGCGTCATGCTGGAAGCGGAAACGTCCTCGATGATTGCCAATCAGCACCTGCCCATAGCAACACTGGAAAAGATCGGCCAGGAGTGCGACCTGGCCATTATCGTCGGCGGCGACGGTACCCTGCTCAACGCGGCCCGCAATCTCATCGACTTCAATGTCCCGATCCTCGGGGTCAATCAGGGCCGCCTCGGTTTTCTGGTGGATATTTCCCCCGACGACCTGATTCGCCGGCTCGACGAACTGTTCGCCGGTAAATATGAAGAAGAACACCGCATCCTGCTCAGCGCCGTCATCCACCACACCGATGGCAGTATCAGCAAGAGCGACGCCTTCAACGATGTCGTGGTCCACAAATGGGACGTGGCGCGCATGGTCGAGACCGAGACCTACATCAATGGCAAGTTCCTGAATAATATGCGTGCCGACGGCCTGATCGTCTCCACCCCCACCGGCTCCACGGCCTACGCCCTGTCCGGCGGCGGCCCGATCCTGCAACCCGACCTGGATATCCTGGTGCTGGTGCCGATCTGTCCCCATACCATGAGCTTCCGGCCCATCGTGATCGACGGCGCCAGCAAGATTGAGATCATCGTCAAGGAGTCCACCGCCAAGGCCCAGATCACCTGTGATGGCCAGATCAATCTCGGCCTGGTGTCGGGAGACAAGGTCACCATCCAGCGCAAAGACCGGGTGGTGCGCCTGATCCACCCCTGCAAACACGACCACTACGAGATCCTGCGCGCCAAACTCCGCTGGGGCGAGAATTTCTAAAATCGCCGGATTGTCTATTTCCAGCCCGGGCGCGTTTTACTATGATTGGCGGCTCTGACCAAGGATTAAAAACCGGCCCATGCTGAACCACATCCATATCTGGAACTTCGCCAAATATATCAAGGGATTCTTTCATACTCCCCCTCTCCCTTTGGGAGCACCCGTTAGGGCACAAGAGGGATGGGGTGAGGGTGTCGAGTAATGCTGAATCACAAGGGATTCTTTCATACTCCCCCTCTCCCTTTGGGAGAGGGATGGGGTGAGGGTGTCGAGTAATGCTGAATCACATCCACATCTGGAACTTCGCCGAATATATCAAGGGATTTTTTCATACTCCCCCTCTCCTTTTGGGAGAGGGCTGGGGTGAGGGTGTCAAATAGTGCTGAATCACATCCACATCTGGAACTTTGCCATTGTCGAGAAGCTGGACCTGGCCCTCGATGCCGGCCTCACCGTCCTGACCGGCGAAACCGGCGCCGGTAAATCCATTCTTCTTAATGCCCTGGGGCTGGCCCTCGGGGATCGCGCTGACAGTGACGTGGTGCGCCATGGCGCCGATAAGGCCGAAGTCAGCGTCTCCTTCGATACCCGTCATAACCCGGCGGCCGAGGCCTGGCTAAAAGAGCACGAACTCGATAGCGCAGATGAATGCATCATCCGCCGCACCATCAGCCTCAATGGCCCGTCCAAGGCCTTCATCAACGGCAAACCGGCGCCGGTGGCCATGCTGCGGGAACTGGGGGAGATGCTGGTCGACCTGCATGGCCAGCACGAGCACCAGTCCCTGCTCAAACGTGACAGCCAGGCCCAACTGGTGGACAACTTTGCCGACAATGGCAGTCTTTTAAAACAGGTCGCCGAGGCCTTCAAACACTGGCAATCCCTAAAGACCGAATTCAAACGCCTGTCGCAGGCCAAGTCAGAGCGGGATTCCCGCCTCGACCTGCTGCGTTTTCAGGTGCAGGAACTGGAGGCCCTGGGGCTTCAGGCCGGGGAGGCCGAAAGACTCGAGCAGGAACATAAACGGCTGAGTAATGCCAGTCAGTTGCTGGGCACCACCGAGCGCCTGTTGCAGCAATTGAGTGATAGCGATGATTACGCCGTTTCCCAGGTATTGAGCCGCTGCCAGTCGGATATACAAACCCTGCAGGCCATGGACCCGGCGCTGAAGAACATCGCCGAGTTGCTCGACAACGCCGCCATTCAGGTCAACGAGGCGGCTACAGAATTACGCCACTATTTGTCAGACCTGGAACTGGATCCGCAACAGCTTGCCCATCTTGAACAACGCCTGACCGATATTCACAGCCTGTCGCGCAAACACCGGGTCGAGCAGGAGACCCTCGTCAGCCTGCTGCCCGAGTTACAGGCCGAGCTGAAGGAACTGGAAGAGGCCGATGTCCGCATCGAAAAGATCGAGGCGGCCATCAAACAGGCCGAACAGGCCTACCGCAAGCTGGCAGAGAAACTGACCAAACAACGCCAACAGGCGGCCAAACAACTCTCGCAACACATCACCGATGCCATGCAGGAACTGAGTATGGCCGGCGGCCAGTTTGCCGTGCAGCTCGAGACCGCAGAAACCCCCTCGGCTACCGGCCTGGAACGTATCGATTTTCTGGTCAGCGCCAACCCCGGCCAGCCCCTCAAGGCCCTCAGCAAGGTCGCCTCGGGCGGTGAAATCTCCCGCATCAGCCTGGCCATCCAGGTCTGCACCACCCAGAGCGCGACGATCCCCACCCTGGTGTTTGACGAGGTCGATGTGGGTATTGGTGGCCGGGTGGCCGAGATCGTCGGCCAGCGCCTGCGCAAACTGGGGGGAAACCGTCAGGTGCTCTGCGTCACCCACCTGCCCCAGGTGGCGGCCCTCGGCCATCACCATTTGCAGGTCAGTAAACACATCGATGGTAATCTGACCATCACCCGCATCCAGCCGCTACAGGCTGAACAGCGCATTGATGAACTAGCGAGGATGTTGGGGGGGCTGGAGATTACCGAGCAAACACTATCGCATGCCAGGGAGATGATCGAACGGGCCCAGGCCTGATTTACTTTTTCTGGCAGGTGGGACAGACACCAAAGATATACAGCGCGTGATCATGCATGATATAGCCCTTCTCCCGGGCGATTGCCGCCTGGCGGGCCTCAATGACCTCATCCACAAACTCATCCACCCGACCACACTTCACGCACAGGATATGGTCGTGGTGATCACTATCATTCAGTTCAAATATGGAGTGATCGCCTTCGAAATGATGGCGGGTCACCAGACCGGCCGACTCGAACTGGGTCAGCACCCGATAGACCGTTGCCAGCCCCACCTCCTCGCCGGACTCTAACAGCGCCTTGTAGACCTCTTCGGCACTCATATGCCGGACGTCACTGTCTTCCAGAAACTTGAGGATCTTCAGACGGGGAATGGTGGCCTTCAGGCCGGCCTGTTTTAAATCTTTACTTTCCATCATTGTCCTTGGGAGCAGAGTCGCTTATCGGTTATGATTCGCAT